>NZ_JBFUEB010000056.1:0-42337 GCF_056404395.1 Rhizobacter sp. P2_D12
ACGCCGGGTCGCGCGGCCAGCGGTCGGCCGGCAGCGGGGGCAGCCCGGCCTGGGCCGCGGCGTCCAGTGCGGGCGCGTCGGGCAACGCCACCGCGGGATGGTTCTGCAGCAACGCGTGCTGGCCCTGCGCCAGCTCGGCCATGAACAGCAAAAAGTCGCGCATCGCGTGGCCGGCCGCGCGCTGGCGCAGCCGCATCTCGCGCTCGGCGAACAGCGTGCCGCGCTCGGGCAGCCGCAGGAACGGCACCTGCTGCCCGGCCTGGACGGCGATCTCTTCGGGCGACAGCAGCCGCGTGCTGGAAGTCAGGGTCATCGGGTCACTTGTCTCCGCTGACCTCACGGTACCAGAGCGGGTGGTTGCGGCGCGCCCAGTTGTCCGAGACGGTGCCGCGCGTCATCGCGCGCATCGTGCCCTTGACCCAGATCGCGGCATACACGTGGACGATCACGCTGAGCACCAGCACCACCGCCGACACCGCGTGCACCACCACCGCGATGCGCCGCAGCACGATCGGGAAGTAATCGGCGAACCACGGCTGCCAGAACACGAAGCCGGTGACGAACAGCAGCAGCAGGCTGATGGCGAACAGCCAGAACACCAGCTTCTGCCCGCCGTTGTACTTGGCCACCGGCGGCATGCCGTGCTCGTCGCCGGTCTTCATCAGGTGCGGCGCCGCCTTGACCCATTCGGTGTCGCGCGGCTGCCAGGTGTTCTCGCGCCACACCCGGGCGAACAGCAGCACGAAGCCCAGCACCATCAGCACGCCGAAGAACGGGTGCAGGATGCGCGTCCAGGGCCCGCCGCCGAACAGCATCGTCAGGAAGTAGAGGGCAGGGTGGAAGAACGCCAGTCCCGACAGCCCGGCACAGACGAACAGCAGCGCCACCGCCCAGTGGTTCATGCGCGTGCCGTCGGCATAGCGCTGGATGAAGCGTGTCATGAGCGGCCTCCTTCATCCTCGGGCACCTCGACCGGCCCGACCTTGGTGTAGTGGAAGAAGCCGGCGATCGCCGCGCCGATCATCAGCGCCAGCGCGATCGGCTTGGCCGCGCCCTTCCACAGCGAGACCCACGGGCTGATCGTCGGATTGGCCGGCAGGCCGTGGTACAGACCCGGCTGGTCGGCGTGCTGCAGCACGTAGACCACGTGCGTGCCGCCGACGCCCTGCGGGTCGTAGACGCCGGCCTGCGCGTAGCCGCGCTCCTTCAGGTCGGCGACGCGTTCGGCGCCGTACTCGAGCATGTCTTCCTTGCTGCCGAAGTGGATCGCGCCGGTCGGGCAGGCCTTCACGCAGGCCGGCTCCAGGCCGACGCCGACGCGGTCGGAGCACAGCGTGCACTTGTAGGCCTTGCTGTCCTTCTTGCTGATGCGCGGCACGTCGAACGGACAGCCGGTGACGCAGTTGCCGCAGCCGATGCAGTTTTCCTCGATGAAGTCGACGATGCCGTTGGTGTACTTGACGATCGCGCCCGGCGCCGGGCAGGCTTTCAGGCAGCCCGGGTCGGCGCAGTGCATGCAGCCGTCCTTGCGGATCAGCCACTCGAGCTTCATCTCCTCGTTGAGCGACTTCGTCTGCACCTCGGAGAAGCGCATCACAGTCCACGATTCGGCGCTCAGGTCGGCCGGGTTGTCGTAGACGCCGACGTTGTTGCCGACGCTGTCGCGCAGGTCGTTCCACTGCATGCACGCCACCTGGCAGGCCTTGCAGCCGATGCAGCTGGAGACGTCGATCAGCTTGGCGACCTCGGCCGTCGTGCGCGCCTGCGGGCTCGGCGTGGTGGTGGCCGAGCGCGCGGCGATATCGAGAGACTGGAGTGAAGACATGGCTCAGGCCTTCTCGATGTTGACGGTGAACGACTTGTATTCGGGGGTCTGCGTGTTGGCGTCCCCCACGAACGGCGTCAACGTGTTGACGAGGTACCCCTTCTTCGCGAGGCCGACGAAGCCCCAGTGGTTGGGCAGGCCCACCGTGTCGACCTTGCGGCCGTCGACCTCCAGCTGCGGGATGCGCTGCGTCACCAGCGCCACCGCCTTGATGAAGCCGCGCTTGGACGACACCTTCACCGTGTCGCCGTTGGCGATGCCCTTCGCCTTGGCCAGCTCCAGCCCGATCTCGACGAACTGCTGCGGCTGGATGATGGCCGAGGTCTCGACGTTCTTGGTCCAGTAGTGGAAGTGCTCGGTCAGCCGGTAGCTGGTGGCGACGAACGGGAAGTCCTTCGGCGTGCCCATCGCCTCGAGGTCGCCCTTGAACACGCGCGCCGCCGGGTTGGCGCGTGCCTTCGGGTTGTTCGGGTGCATCAGGTTGTTGGCCAGCGGCGACTCGAACGGCTCGTAATGCTCGGGCAGCGGCCCCTCGGCCATGCCGGTGGGTGCGAACAGGCGCGCCACGCCCTCGGAGGTCATGATGAACGGCTGCACGCGCTCGGCATCGGCCGGGCTCGCGTCGGGCCGGATGTCGGGCACGTCGGCACCGCCCCACGCCGTGCCGTTCCACTGCACCAGCTTGCGCCGCGCGTTCCACGGCTTGCCGTCGGGTGCGCTCGAGGCCGCGTTGTACAGGATGCGGCGGTTCGCCGGCCAGGCCCATGACCAGTTCAGCGTCTGGCCGATGCCCCACGGGTCGCTGTTGTCGCGCCGCGCCATCTGGTTGCCGGCCTGCGTCCAGGCGCCGCAGTAGATCCAGCAGCCGCTGGCGGTGCTGCCGTCGTCGCGCAGCAGCCCGAAGCCCGGCAGCTGCTCGCCGGCCTTGGCCAGCACCTTGGGCGGCGTGCCCGCCGGTGCCTTCGGATCGGCCGGGGCCAGCACGTCGGCCAGTGCGCGGCCGTTGTATTCCATCGCCAGCTCTTCGGCCGACGGGCTGTGCGGGATCTTGTAGGGCCAGGTCAGGTTGACGATCGGGTCGGGGAAGGCACCGCCGTCCTTCGCATAGGCCGTGCGCATGCGGTGGAAGATGTCGGCGATGATCTCCGGGTCGCCGCGCGCCTCGCCGGGCGGCTCGGCGCCCTTCCAGTGCCACTGCAGCCAGCGGCCCGAGTTGGTCAGCGAGCCGTCCTCTTCGGCGAAGCAGGTCGACGGCAGCCGGAACACCGTGGTCTGGATGTCGGCGCTCTTCACGTCGTTGAACTCGCCGAAGTTCTTCCAGAACTCCGAGGTCTCGGTGTTCAGCGGGTCGATGGTCACCAGGAACTTCAGCTTCGACAGCCCGGCGATGATCTTCTTCTTGTCGGGGAACGAGCCGACCGGGTTGAAGCCCTGGCAGATGTAGCCGTTGAGCTTGCCCTGGTTCATCAGCTCGAAGGCCTGCAGCACGTCGTAGACCTTGTCGATCTTCGGCAGGTAGTGGAAGGCCCACGCGTTCTCGGCCGTCGCCGCGTTGCCCCACCACGATTTCTGCAGGCTGACGAAGAACTTCGGGTAGTTCTGCCAGTAGCTCATCTGGTTGGGGCGCAGCGGCTTCAGCGCCCGGGTCTTGTAATAGGTGTCGAGGTCCTGCTCGGACTCGCGCGCGAGCGACAGGTAGCCCGGCAGCGAGTTCGACAGCAGCCCCAGGTCGGTCAGGCCCTGGATGTTGCTGTGGCCGCGCAGCGCGTTCATGCCGCCGCCGGCGATGCCGATGTTGCCCAGCAGCAGCTGCACGATCGCGGCGGTGCGGATCATCTGCGAGCCCTGGCTGTGCTGCGTCCAGCCGAGCGCGTACATGATGGTCATCGCCTTGTTCGGCAGCGCGGTGCCGGCGATCATCTCGCACACCTTCAGGAACTTGTCCTTCGGCGTGCCGGTGATGCGGCTGACCAGCTCGGGCGTGTAGCGCGCGTAGTGGCGTTTCATCACCTGCAGCACGCAGCGCGGGTGCTCGAGCGTCGGGTCGACCTTGGCGAAGCCCTTGTCGTCGAGTTCGTAGGCCCAGCTCGCGTTGCTGTAGCTGCGCTTGGCCTCGTCATAGCCGGTGAACAGGCCGTCCTGGAAGCCGTAGGCCTCGCCGACGATGAAGGGCGCATTGGTGTACGCCTTCACGTACTCCTTCTGCAGCTTGTCGTTGCCGATCAGGTAGTTGATGACGCCGCCCAGGAAGGCGATGTCGGTGCCGGCGCGGATCGGCGCGTAATAGTCGGCCATCGCGGCCGAGCGCGTGAAGCGCGGGTCGACGACCACCAGCTTGGCCTTGTTGTGGTGCTTGGCCTCGATCACCCACTTGAAGCCGCAGGGGTGGGCTTCGGCGGCATTGCCGCCCATGATCAGCACGAGGTCGGCGTTCTTGATGTCCACCCAGTGGTTGGTCATCGCACCGCGGCCGAACGTCGGGGCCAGACTGGCCACCGTCGGTCCGTGTCAGACGCGCGCCTGGTTGTCGAAGACCAGCATCCCCATCGAGCGCATCACCTTGTGCGTGATGTAGCCCGATTCGTTGCTCGACGCCGACGCGCACAGCATGCCGGTGCTGGTCCAGCGGTTGACGACCTGGCCGGCGGCGTTGGTGGCGACGAAGTTCGCGTCGCGGTCGGCCTTCAGCAGCTTGGCGATGCGCGTCATCGCATCGTCCCAGCTGACGCGCTTCCATTCGGTGCTGCCGGGCTCGCGCACCTCGGGATACTTGAGGCGGTTCGGGCTGTGCACGAAGTCGAGCAGGCCGGCGCCCTTGGGGCACAGCGTGCCGCGGTTGACCGGGTGGTCGGGGTCGCCCTCGATGTGGATGATGTCCGAGACGACGTTCTTGGCCTTGTCGCCCAGGCTGTACATGATGATCCCGCAGCCCACCGAGCAGTACGGGCAGGTGTTGCGCGTCTCGGTGGTGCGGGCCAGCTTGAAGTGGCGCGTCTCGGCCAGGGCGGTCGCCGGCGAGAAGCCGAGCGCGACGAGGCTGGAGGCGGCCAGCCCTGCGCCGCTCACGCGGAAGAACTGCCTTCGGTTCATGTCCATCTGGGGATCTCCTGGGGGACTTGGCACGTAGGATCAAATCTTGTCGCGGATCGGCGCGGCCTGCAACGTCTTTCTATTTGGCGGGGGCCGACGCGGTGCCGTCGCCGCCGGTGGGGGCGGGCGCGGCCGACTTGCCGCCCGGCGCTTCGCCCGGGTGCGCGGCCATGCCGCCGATCGCGGTGGACCCGCCGGCCGGGCCGGTGGCGCCGGAGGCCGGGGTGTCCACGGGCTGGGGCGTGACGCTCGACGTCGGCGCGCTCGCGGGGCCGGGTGTCGTGGCAGGCGGCGCCTCGCGGCGTTCACACGCCGACAGCGCAAGCAGCATCAGCAGGCAGGCAAGCCTCATGCGAATCCCCCGGCGATGACAAAGGGCCGGCCAGTAAGCCACACGCGTGGGCGCGCCGCAAGTCAAAACTCTCGTGCATGCGGCAGTGATAACCCTGTCCATCGCCGGACGAATGGTCAAGCCATCGCGCCAACGGGACATGGTGCGGCGCCGCATGGCCCGGCACACTGCGGCTCTCCCATTCCACCCGGAGCCGCCCCATGCCGATCCGCCATGCCGTTGCCGTCACGCTGCTGTCCGTCTCGACCTTGCTCGCGGGCAGCGCCGCGCAGGCGCAGGCCGCGTCCGTTTCTGCTCCCGTTTCTGCTCCCGCTTCTGCGCCCGCATCCGCGCCCGAGCTGCCGGCCTGGTTGCGGCGCGGCCTGCCCAATGCCGGCCACGAGGCCATCGCGTCGCTGGCCGGCACCTGGAAGGTCCGCATGGGCGTCTATGCCACGCTGGGCCGCAGCCCCGACGCACCGCCGCTCGTCACCGACGACATGGTGACGCGGCGCGAATGGGTGGGCGGCGGGCGCTACCTCGAGGACACCACCGAGGGCACGCTGGAGGGCCACCGCTACTGGCGCCGCGGCTGGCTCGGCTACAACACCATGGACCGGGCCTACGAGTGGGTCACCATCGACGCGAGCAACGCCGTCATGATGATCTACGCTGCGCCCAAGGCCTCGGGGCCGCAGCGCACGATCAACCTGTTCGGCAGCTTCACCGACCAGGGCGTGTCGGGCGAGGCGTATGCGGGAAAGTCGGTGGGCATGCGCACGCTGATCCGCATCGAGTCGCCGGATCGGCACACCATCGAGCTGTACCTGACGCCGCCCGGGGCGCGCGAGCAGCTGGCCACGCGGGCCGTCTACGTGCGCGCGACGCCGTCCTGAGCGGCCGCGCGCCGGCGCAGGCCGGACGGCGCCTCGCCCATGATGCGCTTGAAGCTGCGGCTGAAGCTCGCATCGGATTCGTAGCCCAGGCGCGTCGCGATCTCGGCCATCGTCAGTGCCGTCGTGCGCAGCAGCTCGGCCGCCCGCTGCATGCGCCATTGCGCGACGTAGCGCGCGGGCGACGTGCCGAGCGCGGCGGCAAAGCGCTCGCTGAAGGTGGAGCGAGACACCGCTGCCACGGCGGCCAGCGCCTCGACGTCCCACGGCTCGCCGGGCCGCTCGTGCAGCGCCGTCAACGCGCGGGCGACGGCGGGGTCGCGCGCCGCGGCGATCCAGCCGGTCGCGTGGCCGGGGTTGTCCTCCATCCACAGGCGCAAGGCACGCACCACCACCAGGTCGGCCAGGCGCGCCATCACGGCGGACGTGCCGAAGCCGGGCGCGGCCGCTTCCTCGGCCATCTGCTCGACCGCTGCCGCCAGTGCCGGGTCGCGCAGGCGCACGCCGGACACCCTCAGCACGGCCGGCATCGCGCTGACGATGTGGCGCGTGGTCAGCGGGTCGAACACCATGCTGCCGCACAGCACCAGCCCCGCGCGCCCGCTGCCGCCGGTACGCAACCGGTAGCTGCAGGGGCCGGCCAGCGCCGGCTGCAGTTCATCCAGCAGGCGCGGCGCGGCGTCGGGCGGGTCGGCGATGACGTGGTCGCTCGCGTGCGGCAGCAGGGCCAGGTCGCCGGTGGCCAGGCGGATCGCGTCATGTCCTGCCACCCGCACCGTGCATTCGCCGCGTGCGACGAAATGAAAGCGCATGCCCGGCCCCTGTGGCAGCCGGATCGCCCACGGCGCCGCCAGCTCGCAGCGGCAGTGCTCGGCCTGCAGCGGGCGCAGGTGCTGCGTGATCGCGTCGAAGAAGCTGGGCATCACGGCATTCTCATGGGCATCGGGTAACCTCGTGGGCCGCACACCACCCGCAGGGGCCCGAGATGACGATTTCCGAACGCACCGAGTCGTTCTTCGGCAGGACCGTGGTCGACTACGAGAGCGGCAAGCCGGCCGGCGCGCCGCCGGCCACCACGGTCTACCGCCTGAGCCTCGACTATGACGCGACGCAGACGATGACCGAGCTGCTGCGCGAGTTCCTCGGCGTGGTCGACAAGGCCACGCTGCAGGCGCTGGTGATCGGGCCCTGGGGCGAGCCGCACGACACCGGGCCGGACGAGCTGCTGGCCGAGCTGGTGCGGCTGGCGCCCCAGCTGCCGGCCTTCGAGGCCTTGTTCGTCGGCGACATGACCTACGAGGATTGCGAGATCTCGTGGATCATCCAGGGCAACTACGCGGCCTTCCTGAACGCCTACCCGGCGCTGAAGGCCTTGCGCATCCGCGGCGCCACCTCGCTCGAGCTGCCGGCCTTCCGGCACGCCGGGCTGCGCCACCTGGCGATCGAATGCGGCGGGCTGCCCACCGGCATCGCCGGCGCGCTGGCGCGCTCCAGCCTGCCGGCACTGGAACACCTGGAGCTGTGGGTCGGCACCTCCGACTACGGTTTCGACGGCAACCTGGCGCTGCTCAGCGGGCTGGTGAACCACCTGCGAACGCCGGCGCTGCGCACGCTCGGCCTGCGCGACGCCGAGATCGCCGACGAACTCGCGGCCTGGCTTTCCGGCGAGGCCTGGGTCGCGACGCTGGAGATGCTCGACCTGTCGCTGGGCACGCTGGGTGATGCCGGCGCGCAGGCGCTGCTCGCGAGCCCCCACGTGCGCGGCCTGAAGAAACTCGACCTGTCGCACCACTACATCTCGGCGCCGCTGCAGGCGCAGCTGCGGGCCGCCATCCCGGGCGTCGTGCTCGACGACCCGCAGCAGGAAGACGACGGCGACCGCTACGTGGCGGTCGGTGAATAGACCGCAGCGGCCCTGGGTCGTGCTGGGCGTCGGCGGCAGCAAGCGCAGCCGCGGCCTGCAGGCGGCCCGCGCGGCGCTCGGCCTGGCGCCGGTCCGGCTGGTCGAATGGCGCGACTGGCTGGCGCAGCCCGACCGGCTGTCGCAGGCGCTGGCCGGCCCGTGCGACTTCAAGATCGAGCCGCCGGGCGACGATGCGCAGGCCCACCTGCAGCTGCTGCACCGCGGCTGCGACGCGCTCGGCCGGCCGCGCTGCGCCGCGCCCGGGCATGGCGAGCTGCTCGCGACCGACGCCTGGTTCCACGGCTTCGCCGATGCGATGGCGCGCATCGCCGCGGTGCTTGCGCAGGCGCCGCAGGCGCACGTGGTCAACGCGCCGGCCGACATCGTCGCGATGACCGACAAGCTGGCCTGCCAGCAGCGCCTGCAGGCGCACGCGGTGCCCACCGCGGCACTGCTCGGCCCGGTGGACGGCTACGACGCGCTGCGCGCGCTGCTCGATGCGCACGGCCTCGACCGGGCGTTCCTGAAGGCGCGCTATGGCTCGTCGGCCGCCGGCGTCGTCGCCTACCGCCGCAACCGGCGCGGCGACGAGCAGGCCACCACGTCGGCCGCGCTGCAGCCGGTGGCGGGCGCCGCGCCGCGGCTCTTCAACGTCAAGCGCCTGCGCAGCTACCACCGGCCAGCCGAGATCCGGCAGGTGGTCGACGGCATCGCTGCGCAACAGGCCTATGCCGAGGCCTGGCTGCCCAAGCCGCGCTGCGGGGCCGGCCACTTCGACCTGCGCGTGCTGGCGCTGGACGGGCGTGCCGCGCACCGCGTGGCCCGCATCGGTCAGCGCGCGATGACCAACCTGCACCTGGACAGCCGGCGCGGCGACGCGGCCGCGCTGCTGTCGCCCGACGAACTGCGGCTGCTGGAAGCCACCGCCGAGCACGCGGCCACCGCCTTCCGCGGCAGCCGGCTGATCGGCTTCGACGTCGTCGTGCGCGGCAGCTCGGCCCACGTGCTCGAGGCCAATGCCTTCGGCGACCTGCTGCCCGGCCTGCTGTGGCAGGGGCAGGACACGCACGCGGCCCTGCAGCAGGGGGCCGCATGACCGAGGCCCCCGACATGAACCGCGTCGTCGGCACGCACGACATCGTCTTCCTCACGCTCGACACGCTGCGCTACGACGTCGCGCAGTCGCTGTTCGAGCGCGGCGAGCTGCCGGTGCTGTCGCGCCACCTCGGCCCGCAGGGCTGGGAGCGGCGCCACACGCCGGGCAGCTTCACCTATGCGGCGCACCATGCCTTCTTCGCCGGCTTCCTGCCCACGCCGGCGCGGCCGGGCCGCCACCCGCGGCTGTTCGCCACCGCATTCCTCGGCAGCGAGACCACCGCCGCCAGCACCTGCGTGTTCGACGAGGAGAACATCCTCGCCGGGCTGTCCGCGCGCGGCTACCACACGCTGTGCATCGGCGGCGTCGGCTTCTTCAACCGGCTGACCGCGCTCGGCCGCGTGCTGCCGGGGCTGTTCGCCGAGAGCCACTGGAACCCGGGGATGGGCGTCGGCCAACGCCGCTCCACCGAGCGCCAGGTGGCGCTGGCGATCGAGCGGCTGCAGGCGCTGCCGCAGAAGCTGTTCCTCTTCATCAACGTGTCGGCCATCCACGCGCCGAACCGGGCCCACCTGCCCGGGCACGCGGTCGATTCGCTCGACACGCACGCCGCCGCGCTGCGCCACGTCGACATGGCACTGGCCCCGCTGTTCGACGCCTGCGCGCAGCGCGGGCCGTGCTTCGTCATCGTGTGCTCCGACCATGGCAGCGCGTACGGCGACGACGGCTACAGCGGCCACCGGCTGGCCCACGACAGCGTCTGGACCGTGCCCTACGCGCACTTCTTCCTCGCGCCGCCATGACCGCCTTGCCACCCTCGCTCGCGCAGCGGCTGCACGAGGGGCCGTACCAGGCCTACTCGTACTCGTACCCGCACAAGAGCGCCTACCGCCCGCTGGCGCCGCCGCGCGCGCTCGACGCGCTGTGGGCCGGGCAAGACCGCTCGGCGCTGTTCGCCTACGTGCACCTGCCGTTCTGCACCATGCGCTGCGGCTTCTGCAACCTGTTCGCGATGGCGCAGCCGCACGACGACCTGGTCGACCGCTACGTCGACGCGGTGCTGCGCCAGATGCGCGCGCTCGACCGGGCGCTCGGCGAGCGGCGTTTCGCGCGGCTGGCGCTGGGCGGCGGCACGCCGAGCTACCTGTCGGCGGCGCAGCTGCAGCGGCTGTACGACGGCGCCGCGCAGTGGCTTCGCATCGACCTGGCCGCGACGCCGTCGGGCATCGAGGTCTCGCCCGAGACCGTCACGCGCGATCGGCTGGCGGTGTGCCGCGCGGCCGGCGTCACGCGCGTCAGCATGGGCGTCCAGAGCTTCTCCGAGCAGGAGGTGCGTTCGCTGGCGCGGCCGCAGCAGAACGCCGTCGTGTCGGCGGCGATCGGCGAGATCCGCCATGCCGGCTTCCCGGTGATGAACCTCGACCTGATCTACGGCATCGCCGGCCAGACGCTGGCGAGCTGGCTGCAGTCGCTGGACAGCGCGCTGGCCTTCGCGCCGGAAGAGATCTACCTGTACCCGCTGTACGTGCGCGAGCAGACCGGGCTCGGCAAGCTGGCGATCCGCCATGCCGCGGCGCCGGTGGCGGCGGCCGACGCGCGCCCTGCGCTCTACGCCGCCGCGCGCGAACGCCTGCGGGAAGCCGGCTACGTGCAGGTGTCGATGCGCATGTTCCGCGCGCCGCACGCGCCGCAGGACGACGGGCCGGTCTACTGCTGCCAGACCGACGGCATGGTGGGCCTGGGCGCGGGCGCGCGCTCGTACACCGCGGGGCTGCACTACTCCACCAGCTATGCGGTCGACCGTGCCGCGACGCGCGACATCGTCGAGGATTTCGCGTCACGCGACGAGGCGCGCTTCGGCTGGGCCGAGCACGGCTTCGCGCTCGACGGCGACGAGCAGCGCCGCCGCCACGCGATCCAGTCGCTGCTGACGTTGCCGGGGCTGGAGCATGCCGCCTACGGTCGGCGCTTCGGCACGCAGGCCCTGGACGACCTGCCGCAGCTGCGCCAACTGGCCGAACTCGGCCTCGCGCACGACGACGGCCGGCAGCTCGTCCTCACCGAACGCGGCGTGGCCGCCAGCGACACCATCGGCCCGTGGCTGGTCTCGCCGCGCGTGCAGCGGTTGATGCAGGGGGCGGCGTGCTGACGCTGCTGTACCGCGGCAGCCTGAGCAGCTGCAACTACGCCTGCGGCTACTGCCCGTTCGCGAAGCGGCGCGACACGCGCGCCACGCTGGCGCGCGATGTGGCCGAGGTGGCGCGCTTCGTCGCCTGGGCCGGCCGGCAGCCGCGCGAGCTGCGCGTGCTGTTCACGCCCTGGGGCGAGGCGCTGGTGCGGCGCCACTATCGCGATGCGATGCTGGCGCTGGCCGCGCTGCCGCAGGTGCGCCAGGTGGCGGTGCAGACCAACCTGGCGGCGCCGCTGTCCTGGCTGGCGCAGGCGCCGCGCGGCAAGCTCGCGCTGTGGTGCACCTTCCACCCGGGCCAGACGCCGCTCGCGCGCTTCACCGAGCGCTGCGCGCGTCTGGCGGCGATGGGCATCGCGCATTCGGTCGGCGTGGTGGCGCTGCGCGAGCACTTCGACGCGATCCGTGCACTGCGCGCGGCGCTGCCGGCGTCCTGCCACCTGTGGCTCAACCCGTACGACCGCCGCGGCCCCGGCTACTACACGCCGGACGACCTGCAGTGGCTCGATGGCGTCGACCCGTGGTTCCACCACGGCCACCAGGACACCGCGTCGCGCGGCAGGCCCTGCCGTGCCGGCGAGGACGTGTTCTCGGTGGATGGCGACGGCGAGGTGCAGCGCTGCCACTTCGTGCCGCGGCGGCTGGGCAACCTCTACGTGGACGATCTCGCTGCGATGGCCGCCGTGCGGCCGTGCCCGCGCTTCAAGTGCGATTGCTTCATCGGCTATGCGCACCGCAAGGACGTCGGGCTGTACGAGGATTTCGGCGACGGCGTGCTGGCGCGCATCCCGCTGCCGTCGCCGCGCTGAGGTCAATGCCGCATCGGCAGCGTCTGCTGGTCCCACAGCTGCTGCGCCTCGATGAAGCGCGACAGGCCGACCTCGGCCACCTCGACGTCGCGCTGCAGCGCCGCGTCATCGGCGTCGTCGTGCTGCAGCACCACCCGCATCAGGCGCGAGCGCAGCAGCGCGAGCGCGGCGTCGTGTTCCGGGATGCCCAGCGCGCGCAGCTGCGACAGCGCCTGGCGCAGCACCGCGATCGGCAATGCATGCGCCGCGGCCGGGGTCTTCTGGCGCAGCGTGCTTTCGAGCATGCTCAGGTGGGCCAGCACCTTGCGCGCGTGGGGGTGGCGTGCCAGCAGGCCGCGCAGTTCTTCGGCGATGCGCTGCTGCGTCTGCGGCGGCACCGCATCCAGCCAGCCCGGCAGCCCGGCCGGTGGCGCGGCGGCCGGCGCGGCGGGCGGCGCCGCATCGTGCTTGCGCGTGAAGCGGCTGCGCACCAGCTGCGCGAGCAGCTGCCAGGTGCCGCGGCGCGCCGGCCGCGGTGCGGGATCGTCATCGGGGAACGGGCCTTCGAGCACGCCGGCGTGGCCCAGCGTCGTCAGCAGCGAATCCACTTCATGCGGGGACAGCCCCGCCTCGGATTGCAGCCAGCTGCGGTTGACGGGATGGACCGACATCGCGCTCAGGGCCTTGCGGAACTTCATGCGGTCGATGGGGGCCGGCAACCGGGGCAGCCTGCTGATGCGGTAGGACATGGCGCGCGAGCCTGTGGAGCGGGGGTGCCGCAGATCGTAGTGGCGCGCCCGCCGCTTGTCAGGTCGGCCAGCCGTCACCGTCCGTTCGGCACAGGCCCACCGCGGCCAGGCGCAGCACCAGCGCATCGGCGGCCGCATGCGGCGTCGAATGTGCAGAGTCGATGCAGATCTCGGCGTCCAGCGGCGGCTCGTACGGCGAATCGATGCCGGTGAAGCCGGGGATCTCGCCGCGCCGCGCGCGCCGGTACAGGCCCTTCGGATCGCGCGCCTCGCACACCGACAGCGGCGCATCGACGAAGACCTCGAAGAACTCACCCGGCGCGAAGCGGGCCCGCGCCGCCTCGCGCGCGGCGCGAAACGGCGAGATCAGCGCGGTGATCACCACCAGCCCCGCGTCCACCATCAGCCGCGCGACCTCGGCGACGCGCCGCATGTTCTCGATGCGATCGGCGTCCGAGAAGCCGAGCCCGGCGCACAACCCGGTGCGCAGCTCGTCGCCGTCGAGCACGTAGGTGCGGATGCCTTGCGCATGCAGGCGCTGCTCGAGCAGCCGCGCGAGCGTCGACTTGCCGGCGCCGGACAGCCCGGTCAGGTAGACGATGCCGGGCCGGTGCGCATTGAGCGCCTCGCGCTGCGGCCGGGTGACGCGCCCCGTCATGCCGCGGCGTCGGCCGGTGCCGACAGGATGCGGCCCACCAGGCCGCCCAGTTCCTCGAAGGTGTTCTGCTTCTCCAGCAGCCCGCGCACGCCGGCTTCGCGCGCCCGCGCGCGCAGCTCGTCGGTGATGTAGCCCGAGCTGATGACGATCGGCAGCCCGGGCCGGATGCCCGCCAGCGCCTCGGCGACGTCGAGCCCGGAACACTCGGGCATGTTGAAGTCGGTGACGACGAGGTCGAAGGCGCGTGGATCGCGCCGCACCGACTCGATCGCCACCGGCGCATCCTGCAGGCTGGTCACGCGGTAGCCCCAGCGCTGCAGCAGGCTCTCGACCATCACCACCATCGTCGCGTCGTCGTCGATGTACAGCACGTGCTCGCCGTGGCCGCGCACCGGCGCGCTGGCCTCGGGCAGCGTGCCGGGGATGGTCTCCTCTTCGTCGACCGCCGGCAGGAACAGGTGGAAGGTGCTGCCGCGCCCGGGCTCGCTCTCGACGTGGATCGCGCCATGGTGCGCCGCCAGGATGCCGTGCACCACCGACAGCCCGAGCCCGGTGCCCTGGCCCACCGGCTTGGTCGTGAAGAAGGGCTCGAAGATGCGCTCGCGCGTGGCCGCGTCCATGCCGACGCCGGTGTCGCTGACCCACAGGTGCGCATAGCGTCCGGCCGGCAGCCCGGCGTGCGCCGGCGTCCCGTCGTCGGCCAGCCGCACCGTCTCGAGGCCGACGCAGATGTGCCCGGCGCCGTCCTTCAGCGCATGCCAGGCGTTGGTGCACAGGTTCATCAGCACCTGCTGGATCTGCGTCGCGTCGGCATGCACGTTCAAGGGCTCGCCGGCCACCACGATCTCCAGCTCGGCCTGGGCCGGCAGGGTGGCGCGCAGCAGCCGGTGCGTCTCTTCGATGATCGGCCGCAGCGACTGCGTCAGCAGCTCCTGCGGCTCGCGGCGGCTGAAGGTCAGGATCTGCCGCACCAGCGTGCGTGCGCGCGAGCTGGCCTTGTGGATCTCCTCCAGGTTCGCCAGCACGGCGTGGCCGCCGTCCAGCTGCGCCACCTGCTCGCGCGCCAGCGCCACGTTGCCGAGGATGCCGCCCAGGATGTTGTTGAAGTCGTGCGCGATGCCGCCGGCCAGCGTGCCCACCGATTCCATCTTCTGCACGTGCCTCAGCTGCGCCTCGAAGCGGTGCATGTCGGCCTCGGCCTCCTTGCGTTCGCTGATGTCGGTCATGGCGATGCGCACCAGCGGCGCGGCGTTGCCGGCGCTCACGCGCATGCAGTCGAGGTGGGCGTGAAAGCTGGTGCCGTCCACCCGCTGCAGCTGCAGCTCCAGGCCGTGCTTGTCGCCGCTGCCCAGCACCTGCGCGAAATGCTGCTGCCAGCGCGCGGCATCGTCGGCCCCCGCGAAGCGCGACAGCGGCGCGGCCAGCAGCCGCTCGCGCGTGTCGCCCAGCATGTCGGCGCCGGTCAGGTTGAGCTGCGCGATCACGCCGTCGGCCGACACCGTGAGGTAGCCCACCGGCGCGAAGTCGTACAGGTCGACGTAGCGGTCGCGCGTGAGCTCCAGCTCTTCCTGGGCCTGGCGGTGCTGGGCGCGGATCACCGCCTGGCCCAGTTCGCGTTCCAGTGCCGGCGCGAGGCGCGCCAGGTTCTGCTTCATCACGTAGTCGCTCGCGCCGGCCTTCATCGCCTCGACGGCGGTCTCCTCGCCGATGGTGCCGGAGACGAAGATGAACGGGATGTCCAGCCCGGACGCGCGGAAGATGCGCAGCGCCTCGACGCCGCTGAAGCTGGGCAGGCGGAAATCCGACAGCACCGCGTCCCACGGTTCGGTGCCGATGACGGACTTCAGCGACTGCGCGTCCTGCACGCGCCGGTAGCTCGGGTCGAATCCGCCCTGGCGCAGCATCCGGATCGCCAGCCTGGCGTCGTCCTCCGAATCCTCGACCAGCAGCACCTTGACCGGCTTTCGCGTCACGGGGCGGCCCCCAGCTGCGGCGGCACCTCGTTCATCATCAGCCAGTAGATGCCCAACACCTTCACCGCCTCGAGGAACTCGGCGAAATCCACCGGCTTGCGCACGTAGCTGTTGGCGCCCAGCGCGTAGCCCGAGATCAGGTCCTGCTCCTCCTTGGACGAGGTCAGGATCACCACCGGCAGGTACTGCGTGCGCGGGTCGGCGCGCATCGCCTTCAGCACGCCCAGGCCGTCGAGCTTGGGCAGCTTCAGGTCGAGGATGACCAGCGTCGGCAGCGCGGCGCCGGCGCGCTCGGCGTGCGCGCCGCGCGCGAACAGGAAGTCGAGCGCCTCGATGCCGTCGCGCGCCACCGCCATCGGGTTCATCAGGTGGCTGCGCTTGAAGGCGCGCAGCGTCAGCGCCACGTCGTCCGGGTTGTCTTCAACCAGCAGGATGACCTTGTTGGAGTCGTTCATGCGAGGGGTCCTTGAGACTGAAATAGAACGTGGCGCCCTGGCCCGGCTGGGCCTGCACCCAGATGCGCCCGTCGTGGCGGCGGAAGATGCGTTGCACGATGGCCAGGCCGATGCCGGTGCCGGAGAACTCGCTTTCGTGGTGCAGGCGCTGGAAGGCGCCGAACAGGCGGTCGGCGAAGCTCATGTCGAAGCCGACGCCGTTGTCGGCGACGAAGCAGCGGCGCTCGCCTTCGCTGTCCTCGATGCCGACGCGGATCACCGGCTGCTCGGTCTTGCCGGTGAACTTCCACGCGTTCTCCAGCAGGTTCTGCATCGCGATGTGCATCAGCGACTTGTCGGCCTGCACCGTCATGTTGTCGTCGATCTGCCACTGCACCGAGCGCTCGGGGTACTGGCGGTCCAGCGAATCGGCGATCTCGCGCGAGATCGCGCTCAGGTTGACGGTGCGGATCGCGAGCTCGGTGCGCGTGACGCGCGACAGCCCGAGCAGCTCGTCGATCAGCCGGCCCATGCGCTGGCTGGCGGCGCGGATGCGGTTCAGCGAATCGCGCGCCTCGTCGTCGAGCTTGTCGCCGTAGTCCTCGAGCAGCGCGAGCGAGAAGCCGTCCATGCTGCGCAGCGGCGCGCGCAGGTCGTGCGAGACCGAGTAGCTGAAGGCCTCGATCTCCTTGTTCAGCGCCGCCAGCTCCTCGTTCTTGCGCTGCACCTCGGCGAAGGATTCGCGCAGCGCCTGCGTCATCGCGTTGAAGTTGCGCGACATGTCGCCGATCTCGTCGTGGCTGTCGACGGCGAGCTGGAAGTTCCAGTTGCCGGACGCGATCTCGCGCGTGGCCTGCTCGAGCCGGCCGATCGGCGCCAGCACGTGGCGGCCGAGCAGCCATGCGATGGCGGCCGTGGTGGCGGCGATCAGCGCCAGCCCGGCCAGGATCGCGATCTCGACGCGGTGCTGCGCCGCATTGATGCGCTGCGTCGAGTCGTCGGCCAGGCGCAGCGCGGCCGTCAGGCTTTCCTGCTGCAGCACCAGCAGCCGGCTCGACAGCTGCGCTTCGAACTGGCGCGTCGCCTCGGGGCCGGCGGCCGGGTCGGGGCTGGCGTTCGAACTGGTCAGGAAGTCCGCGAAGATGCGGTGCGTGGCCTCGATGTTCTCGCGCAGGTCGGCCAGCACCGCCTTGGCTTCGGTGTTCGAGAAGCTGCTCGCGGCCAGCAGCTTGTCGAGCCGGGTCGAGGCCTCCTGCTCCTGCAGCCGCGCGCGGTCGGAGCGGTGCAGGATGTACTCGAAGGTGACCAGCCGCAGGTCGTTCAGCGCGCGTGCGATCTCGGAGGTCTGGCGGCGCTGGCGGTTGGCGTCCTCGACCTCGGTATTGGCCCACCAGATCACGGCCGCGATCAGGCCGATGGTGGCGAGCGCGGTGGCGGTGCCGACGCGGCCCTTGGTGCTGATTTTCATGGGGGGTGCTCCATGGTCAATGGACCACCGTCACGCGCGCCGGCTCGATCGCGAGCAGCGCCTCGAGGTACAGGTGCGGCAGGAAGTTGGGCAGTGCCGCCTTGGGTGCGTAGCCGCGCGCCATCGCCCAGCGGGCCTCGTCTTCGAGCGTGATCAGCTGCGACTGCAGCAGGTCGACGCGGAAATCGAGCTCGGCCCAGCTCGCGCGCAGCACCTTGGGGTCGATCTTCAGGCGCTCGGCGACCAGCGCCATCGCCTGCTGCGGCTGGTCGCGTGCGAAAGCCTCGGCGCGCACCAGCGCGCGCACCAGCTTCTCGGCGACCGCCCGATGCTCCTTCAGCCACGCGGTGCGGGCCGCGACGACGTGCGTCACCGCATAGGCGTTCGGCTCGACGAAGGATGCGGCGTTCTCGCTCAGCGCCGATTCGGTGGCGGAACGCACCGGCTGCCAGGTCGACACCGCATCGACGCTGCCCTGTGCGAGCTGCTGCGTCATCTGGCCCGGCGGCACGTCGACCAGCGTGATGGACGAGGGCTGGATGCGCTGGCGGATCAGGAAGGCCCACAGGAAGTACTCGCCGCTGGTGCCGGCGGTGGCGCCGATCTTCTTGCCGATCAGGTCGCGCGGGGTTTCGATGCCGCGGTCGCGGCGCGCGACGATCGCCATCTCGGACGACACGCTGGCCACCGTGGCGGCGATGGAGAACTGGCTGCCCTTCAGCACCGAAATGACGAAAGGCACCTCGGCGGCGGCGGCCATGTCGATGCGGTCTTGTTCGAGCAGGTCGATCGCGGCCTTGCCGTGGCTGACCGGCGTGAGCGTCGCGTCCAGCCCCTCGGCGGCGAAGAAGCCCTGGGCGGCGGCCAGGTGCAGCAACGCGGCGTGTGGCGTCGACGAGACGGCGATGCTGAGCTTGTCGAGCGTCTGCGGCGCGGCCGGGCTACGGGTTTGTGTGTAGATGAAACCCAGGCCGGCCAGCACCGCGATGACGGCCAGCGGCCCGGCGGCCCACGCCAAGCTCCGCGTCAGGCGAGCACGCACGCTGGATCCGGCCTGTGACAGAGGGCTCACGATTTTGTTCTCCCTCGTACGACGCTGACCGGGTGGCCGGTGCAGCGCACGTCCGTACGCCTCATTCACTGTGCCTAAGGGTACGGGGGCTGCCGCCCGGTGGCAAGCCCCCGGCGCTGCGGGCTTCCCCCTGGGAATGCCCTACTGCGGTATCTTCTCGCGCCATGAGCAGTTCGAGCGACCCGGAAGTACGCGCCCCTTTCCTGGTGATGGCCCACCATCGGTCGGGCTCCAACTTCCTCCATGACCTGTTGCAGGCCCACCCGGCCATCGAATGCATCAACGAGCCGCTGTCGATGCACACCCGTTTTTTCCGGCAATGCGACCTGGTGCAATGGACCGACGTCGACTACGACCCCGAGCTGTTCCACCGCTCGCTGGCGCAGCACCCGGGGCTGCGCGCCTACCTGGGGGAGCTGCGCGACTACCTGATGGGGTCGACCACGGCCCGCGTGGTCGGCTTCAAGGAGACGGCGCTGTTCGGCAAGCTCGAATGGCTGAAGGAGTTCATGCCGGCGCTGAAGGTGCTGTTCCTGACGCGCGACCCGCGCGCCATCGTCTCGTCGGTGCTGCGCAGCGACCTGTCCGAGTTCTGGCTGTATCAAGACCTGGTGCCGCAGGCCTTCCGCGAGTCCTGGCCGCACTACGAGAGCCGCGCCGGCGAGGCCGAGCCGGCCGTGCGCGCGGCCGAGATCGCGGCGATGAGCGTGGCCACGCGGCAGGCGCTGGCACGCCGCAGCCTGCACCTGTTCGAGCACCGGCTGGTGCCGCTGGAAGGCCTGGTGCGCGAACCGCAGCCGGCGCTGCGCGCGATGACGGATTTCCTCGGGGTCGAGCCGCACCCCGAGCAGGCGGCTTTCCTGCAGCAGCGGCAGGCGGCCAGCCGGGGCGGCATGTTCTCGTCGTTCCGCGCGCCGGCCGACGTGCAGGAGGCCTGGCGGCGCCACCTGAGCAGCCGCCAGATCGAGGTGATCGACGGCGTGCTGGAGGCCGCGAGCGAATGACGGACGCCCGGGTGGAACGCTATCTCGACGAGGCGGTGCGCTTCGTGCCCGACCGCACGCGGCTGGCCGGTGCGGCGCCATTGCGCGTGGCCCGCAGCCTGCTGACCTGCGGCCTCGCGGCGGAGGTGCTGAACGCGATGCGGGTGCCGGAAGAGGACGAGACCAGCTACCGCCACATCAACGTGCACAACCCGCGCTGCCCGCTGGTCTTCGACCGGCCGGCGCAGCGCTGGGCCTGCGTGGCGGGGCTGGACGAGCACCCGCTGTGGAGCGTGTCCTGGGCCGGTGCGGCGCTGATCTGCGGCCACCTGGGGGCGCGGCTGCCGAGCGTGGCCGAATGGGAGTGCTTCGCGTCGAACAACGAGCCGGCGCGGCGCTACCCGTGGGGGGACGTCGAGCCCGACCCGTCGCGCGCCAACTACGACGAGCACCATGGCGGCACCACGCCTGTGGGCCGGTTCGCGCCGAGCGAGATCGGCCTGCTCGACCTGGCGGGCAACCTCAGCGAGTGGTGCACCGACCGCGGTGCGTCGCCGTTCGAGCGCGTCGTGAAGGGCGGCGCGTGGAGCAAGCCGGCGCGCTTCCTGGCGATCGCCGCCAGCCGCGGCAAGTGGGAGCGGCTGGGCACGACGACGATCGGCCTGCGCCCGGTGTGGGACGACGGGAGGGCGGCATGAAGCTGGTGATCTTCGACCTGGACGACACGCTGGTGAACTTTGCCGCGACGCGCGAGGTGGCGTATGGCGAGATGGCGCGGCTGCTGGACGGCGAGGGCGTCGATTCGAAGGCCTTCATCCAGGCCTGCGTGCAGGTGGACCGGCCGCTGTTCCTGCAGTTCGAGCGCGGCGTGCTAACGCGCCAGCAGTACCGCGAGCGCCGCTTTGCCGACCCGTTCGGCCTGATCGGCGTGGCGCCGGCGGGCGACATCGTGCCGCGGCTGAACAAGCTGTTCATGGATTGCGTCAACGACAGCCCGCTGCTGTACGACGACGTGCGCCCGGTGCTGGCGGCGCTGCGCGGGGAGGGGGTGCAGACGGCGATCCTGACCAACGGGCCGTCGGATGGACAGCGCCGCAAGCTGAAGGCGACCGGGCTGGACGCGGCGGTCGACCACGTCGCGATCGGCGAGGAGGCCGGCGTCAGCAAGCCGATGGCGCGCGCCTTCCACAACGTGGTGGAGCGCTTCGCGATGAAGGCGCACGAGGTGCTGATGGTCGGCGATTCGCCGGAGCTCGACTACGACGGCGCGGTCAGCGCGGGCTTGCAGGCGCTGCTGCTGGACCGCGATGCGCGGCATGCCGACGGCAGCCGGCCGACGATCCGGTCCTTACGCGAGATCCGGCCCGCATGACGACCTTCGAATGGATCATCCTGCTGTTCGCCGGCGCCGCGCTGCTGGCCGCGCTGGCCCGCCGCGTCGGTGCACCGTACCCCACCTTCCTCGCGATCGGCGGCGCGCTGCTGGCCCTGGTGCCCGACGGCCCGCGCTGGACGCTCGATCCGCACCTCGCGCTGACGCTGTTCGTCGCGCCGGTGCTGGTCGATGCCGCCTACGACACCTCGGTGCGCGACCTGCGCGCCAACTGGAAGCCGATCGCCGGGCTGGTGATCGCGGCCGTCGGCACCACGGTGCTCCTCGTCGCGCTGGCCGCACGCTGGCTGGTGCCCGGCATGCCGTGGCCGATCGCGATCGCGCTCGGCGCCATCGTCGCGCCGCCCGATGCCGCGGCCGCCACCGCGGTGATGCGACAGCTGCAGCTGCCGCACAAGCTGCTCACCATCATCGAAGGCGAGAGCCTGCTCAACGACGCGAGCGCGCTGCTCATCTACCGCCTCGCGATCATGGCGATGCTGGCCGGGCACCTGGGCGTGGCCGCATTCACGCCGGTGCTGCTGCTCACCGTCTTCGGCAGCCTGGTCGTCGGCGTGCTGCTGGCCCGCGTGCTGCAACCGCTGTTGCAGCGCAATGGCGACGTCCCCACCGCGCTGATCCTGCAGTTCACCACCACCTTCGGCGTCTGGATGGGGGCCGAGGCGATCGGCCTGTCCGGCATCCTGACGCTGGTCACCTACGCGATGACGATGGCCCGCCGCGGCGGCGCCGGCATGCCGGCGCGCATGCGCATCCCGGTCTTCGCGGTCTGGGAGGCGGTGGTGTTCGTGCTGAATGCGTTCGCCTTCGTGCTGATCGGCCTGCAGCTGCGCCCGATCTGGGAGCGGCTCGAGGCCGGCGGGCGGGGCGGCGAATCGCTGGCGGTGGCGCTGGCCGTGCTGGCGGTGACCATCGTGGCGCGCTTCGCCTGGGTGATGGCCTACAAGTTCGTGCCGCTGCCCGGGCGGGTGCGCACGCTGCCGGTCCGCCAGGTGCTGGGCGGCGCCGTGGTGCTGTCGTGGGCCGGCATGCGCGGCATCGTCACGCTGGCCGCGGCCTTCGCGATCCCCGAGACGCTGCCCGGCGGCGCGCCGTTCCCCTACCGCGACCTGGTGCTGCTGTGTGCCTTCACCGTCGTGCTGGGCACGCTGGTGCTGCAGGGCCTGACGCTGAAGCCGCTGATCCGCTTCATCCACCTGCGCGACGACGACCCGGTGGGCCGCGAGGTGCGGCTCGCGCGCACCCATGCCTACCGCGCGCTGCTCGACGCGATCGACGGTGACGAGTCGCAGCACGCCCAGCTGCTGCGCCAGGAATACGCGTCGGCGCTGGCGCTGAACCAGGACCGCCAGCGCGACGAGCAGGCGATCGACGAAGGCTCCGGCGGCCCGCTGCGCCGCCGCGCGATCGCCGCCGCGCGCACGCGCACGCAAGAGCTGCTGCGCGCCGGCGTCATCGGCGACGCCGCCTTCCGCGTCGTCGTGCAGGAGCTCGACTGGGCCGAGCTGAGTGCCGGCGCCGGCCGCTCGCACTGACACCTGAACGGGACTCAGGCTTCTTAAGTTGTCGTACATCTTGATGAACATTGCCTTGCAAGCAGCGGTCTGAAACCGTTTTCTGACAGGGCAACTCCGGGGTTTTCTCACGAATTGAAGTCATACGATGACTGATGACTTGGTGGAATCCGCCACCGGGTCGACTTCAGTGAGGAGACAAGCAAGATGCAACGACGCACATTCATGGGCGCGGCGCTGGCGCCGATCGCGCTGGCCGCCTGCGGCGGTTCGGACGACGACGGCACGCCGCCGCCCACCACGCCGCAATCCACGGCCGCCGCGGCGATGAAGCGCGCGGTGACCTACATGGACGAAGAGGTGTCGTACCGCGGCGGCTATGTCTGGTCGTATTCGCCGGACCTGACGCAGACCTTCGGCGAGATGGAGGCCAAGCGCACGATGTGCTGGATCCAGCCGCCGGGCACGCCGTCGGTGGGCAACATCTACCTCGACGCGTACCACGCCACCGGCGACGAGCGCTTCTACCAGGCAGCCGAGCGCACCGCGCTGGCGGTGGTGGCGGCCCAGCACGCGTCGGGCGGCTGGAACTACATCCACGACTTCGCCGGCGAGGAATCGCTGAAGCACTGGTACGAGACCATCGGCCACAACGGCTGGCGGCTGGAGGAGTTCCAGAACTACTACGGCAACGCCACCTTCGACGACGCCGGCACCGCGGTGGCCTCGCAGCTGATGTTGCGCATGCGGCTCGAGAAGAAGGACGCGCGCTTCGAGGCGCCGCTGAACAAGGCGATCGACTACATCCGCCAGGCGCAATTCGGCCCCGAGCTGGGCGTGGCCAACGGTGGCTGGCCGCAGCGCTTTCCGCACTACGCCGGCTCGAAGAGCGCGATGCCGGCACCCAACCCGGAGCAGATCCCGGCCGGTGCGCACGCCGGCATGGAGGATGGCGACTACACGCTGCACGTCACCTTCAACGACGACGTGATGGGCGAGAACATCAAGTTCCTGACGCTGTGCGTGATGGCGCTGGGCCGCACCGACCTGGTCGACAACATCACGCGCGCGATGGCCTGCATGCGCGGGCTGCAGCTGCCGGCGCCACAGGCCGGCTGGAGCCTGCAGCACCTGTCTCGCGACACCGCCGGCCGCACCGCCGGCGCCGCGGCGGGGGCGCGCACCTACGAGCCGCGCTCGCTGGCCACGCACACCACGCAGACCAACATCCAGCAGCTGTTCCACTACTTCACGCTCACCGGGGATCGCAGCTTCCTGGCGCGCATCCCCGAGGCGATCGCGTGGCTGAAGACGGTGCCGCTGCCGGCCGACGCGATCCAGCGCAACCCGCTGCTCAGCGGCCGCACGCACCCGACCTTCATCGAGCTCGACACCAACGAGCCGCTGTACGTGCACCGCTACGGCTCGAACATCCACAACGGCGCCTACTACGCCGACAAGGACCTGGCGAACACGCTGAGCCACTACTCGGCGGGCCGCTCGATCGACCTGGCCGGCCTGCAGAAGCGCCACGACGAGCTGAGCGCGATGAGCGATGCGGCGGTGGCCGAGATGGTGGCGCGTTCGCCGCTGAAGGCGACGCAGCCGACTGCGCTGCCGAAGTACTTCGGCATCCGCGAGGTCGACTTCCCCGACCTGTTCGCCGGCGCGGTGATGGCGACGCCGACGGTGCCGCAGGCCGAGGTGGACACGCTGGTCACCGACCTGGGCGACAAGAACTACTGGACGGCGCCGGTGCCCGAGGTCGTCAACCCGTACCGCGGCGACGGGCCCGGCACGCCGTACACCGGCACGGCCTACCGCAGCAAGCACGTGGGAGACATCTACGACACCTCGCCGTACCCGGCCGACAACCCGCCGGACATCGCGCCCTACGTGAAGCGCGACAAGCCGCAGTTCATCGTGACGGCGGATTTCATCCGGCGCATGGGGCGATTGATCGCGTTCGTCGCGCCGGTGAAGGCGGCCTGACGGGGCGCAGCGTCGAAGACGATGGCGTGGAGTCGTTCAAGCGGGGCTCCGGCCGCAGGCAGAATCGCGCGGCCATCCACACCATCTCTTCATGACTACCAATCCTTACGCCCCTCCCACCGCCGTCGTCGACGACGTCCCGACGCCGCTGGCCGCATCGGCCGAACCGCCGTTCTTCGCGGTGTCACTGCCCAAGCTCGTGGTGCTGTCGCTCTGCACGCTGGGCCTGTACGAACTGTTCTGGTTTTACCGCAACTGGCAGCGCATCAACGTGCGCGAGCAGTACAAGCTCAATCCGGTGCTGCGCACGTTCTTCTCGGTCATCTTCTGCTATGCGTGCTTCTCGCGCATCCGCGAGCACGGCAGCCGCCTGGGCGTTCAGCCGCCGCTGGCCGCCGGGGCGTTGGCCGCCGGCTGGATCGTCACGACGATCCTGTGGAAGCTGCCCGATCCGTTCTGGCTGATCAGCCTGCTCGCCGTGTCCTTCATGCTGCCGGTGCAGGCCTATGCCAACCGCGTCAACGCGGCCGCGGTACCCGACCACGACCCGAACAGGCGCTTCACGGGCTGGAACTGGTTCGCCGTCGTCGTGGGCGGCGGCCTGCTCGTGCTGGCGATCCTCGGCTCGTTCGTGCCGGAGTGAGCGTCAGCCCGCGGCGGCACCCGCCGGCGCCAGCAGGTTGGCGTCCCGCGCCAGCCGCCAGCGGCCGTTCTCCTTGTGGAACACCGTCAGCGCCTGGCCGGTGCGCGTGCTCGCCGGCGAGCCGTCGTGCGGCGTGATCGTCACCTTCAGGCGGTTGCGCGCGATGGCCCAGTCGCCGCTGACGATCAGCTCCTCGATCTCGCTCGTGCCGTCGACCGACGGGCCGCCGGCGCCCGCCTGGGTCCGGGCCTGCTTCTCGAACAAGGCCTTGTCCATCGGCGGCTTGCCCGGCTGCAGGAACAGCGCGTCGTCCGCCACCAGCGCCAGCACGCGCGTCGCATCGCCTTGCTGCGTGGCTTCCATCCACTGGCGCACGAGTTCGTGGATCTGGCGCTTGTCGTCCGCGGTGCCGACCTCGTCGACGAAGGTGCCGGGCTTGGCCTCGTGCGGCAGCGACCACCCGAAGTAGACCTCCACCTCGATCAGCTGCTCGCCGCGCACCGACAGCCGCTCGGCATTGCGGAAGCGCTTGCCGTCGAGCGTGGTGGYCTCGTAGACGACGAAGACGCGGTCGTCGCCATCCGGCGCGATGCTGACGAAGTCGAAGCTCTTCGTGCGCTGGCTGTTCGGCCAGCAGCGCTCCAGGTAGGCGGCGCGGTCGAGCGCATTGTCGAGCGGGCTGGTGAAGCGGAAGTCGGGTGCGACCAGCGCCTCGATGGCCGCGCGGTCCTTGGTGACGTAGGCCTGGTAGCAGGCGCGTGCAATGGTCTCGGCGTGGCTGGCGTTCATCGGCGTACTCCTGTCATCGGTCCTCGGGCTCGTCACCCCGATCCAGTCTGAACCGCCGCGCGAGCGGCCCGGCGGGCGGCAAGTTTTGCCGGTGACGCGGCCGGGGCCAAGGTTTGCGCGACCCGATCCGTTTGGCCACCCGGCTACCTGAGCGAGCCCGACAGGAACTGGCGCAGGCGCTCGCTGCGCGGGCGCGCCAGCACCTCGCGCGGGTCGCCCTGTTCCTCGACCAGGCCCTTGTGCAGGAACAGCACCTGGTTCGACACCTCGGCCGCGAACCCCATCTCGTGCGTGACGACCACCATCGTGCGGCCCTCGGCGGCCAGGTCGCGCATCACCTTCAGCACCTCGCCGACCAGCTCGGGGTCGAGCGCCGAGGTCGGCTCGTCGAACAGCATCACCTCGGGCTCCATCGCCAGCGCCCGCGCGATCGCCACGCGCTGCTGCTCGCCGCCGGACAGCTGCGACGGATAGAGTCCGCGCCGGTGCGCGACGCCCACGCGCGCCAGCAGCGCCTCGGCGCGCTCGACGGCCTGCGCCTTCGGCACGCCCAGCACGTGCACCGGCGCCTCGATCACGTTCTCGAGAGTCGTCATGTGCGCCCATAGGTTGAAGTGCTGGAACACCATCGCCAGCTTGCTGCGCAGCCGCTGCAGCTGCCGGGCATCGGCGGCCTGCAGGCTGCCGTCGCGCGCCGGTTTCAGCGCGATCGCCTCGCCGCCCACCGCGATGCGGCCGGCGTTCGGCTGCTCGAGCAGGTTGATGCAGCGCAGCAGCGTGCTCTTGCCGGAGCCGGACGAACCGATGATGCTGATGACGTCGCCGCGGCGGGCCTGCAGCGACACGCCGTTCAGCACCTCGACCTCCCCGAACCGCTTGTGCAGCCCGTCCACGCGCAATGCTTCCATCCCGAAAGGGTAGCGCAGCTATGATCCAGGCCGCCGCGCGCTGCGTAGAAGCAGCATGAACGTCGCCCGCCCACTGCCCGCCCAGGTCGCGTCGCGCCCGCGCTACCTGTCGGTCGCGGCGCCCTTGAACGCCCGAAGCCCGATGCCCAGCAGCGATGAACTGTCCCAGCTGATCCTTGCAGTTGCACAGCAAGGCGACCGGCAGGCGTTCGCGGCGCTGTTCAAGTACTTCGCGCCGCGCGTCAAGTCCTACCTGCTGCGCACCGGCAGCCACGAGCACCTGGCCGAAGAGGTGGCGCAGGAGACCCTGGTGTCGGTGTGGCGCAAGGCCGGCTCCTTCGACCCGGCGCACGGCCACGCCTCGACCTGGGTCTTCACGATCGCGCGCAACCTGCGCGTCGACCACGTGCGCCGGCGCGGGCTGCACATCGCGTCGGGCCTGGACCTGGGCGACGAGGCGATGGACGACTGCGCGCCGTCGTCCGAAGACGCGCTGCGCTCGGCCCGGCGCGAGCGCGGCGTGCGCGAGGCCCTGGCGCGCATGACGAGCCAGCAGGCGCAGCTGGTGCGGCTGTCGTTCTTCGAGGAGCATCCCCATGCGCAGATCGCGCAGGAGATGGGGATGCCGCTCGGCACCGTCAAGTCGCGCATCCGCGCCGCGATCGGCCGACTGCGGGAGATGCTGGATGGGATCGAATCATGATTGAGCAACATCCGCACGACGACCTGCTGCTGTCGTATGCCGCCGGCACGCTGGCCAGCGGCCCGTCGGTGGTGCTGGCCGCGCACCTGGAAGTCTGCGAGCACTGCCTGGAGCGGCTGCGGCTGGCCAAGACGCTGGGCGGCGCGCTGCTCGACGAGATCGCGCCGGTGCCGCTGGACGTGGATGCGCTGGCGCGCACGCTGGCGGCGATCGATGCGCCCGAGGGGGGCGTGCTGCCGCCCGCGCCCCCGCGCCCGCCGCTGCACCGCCCGCCACTGCCCGAGGGGGCTGCGTGGCCGCAGTCGCTGCAGCACTGCAGCGCGACGCCGTGGCGCTTCATCGCCCCGGGCATGCGCTGGAGCCGTGTCAGCGTGCCGTGGGATCCTGCGGCCAATGTCTTCCTGCTGCGCATCGGCGCGGGCAAGTCGCTGCCGAAGCACAGCCACGACGGGCGCGAGCTGACGCAGGTGCTGCACGGCGCGTTCGAGGACAGCCGGGGGATTTACCGCCCGGGCGACTTCGACGAGGCCGATCCCCATGTGCACCACGAGCCGGTGGTGCGGCCGGGCGGGGCGTGCATCTGCCTGACCTCGGTCGAAGGGCGCATGCGCTTCGACGGGGTGGTGGCTAGGTGGTTCGCGTCGTTAGTCGGCATGTGAGGCCGGCGGCCACCGCGGTGGCGAAGGTGCCCCAGCACAGGTCGAGCAGCGTGACGCGCCACGGCCAGCCCACCAGCGTGGCCTGGTTGGTGAGGTCGTAGGTGGCGTAGGCGACGAGGCCGAGCACGGCGCCGCGCCACAGGGCGGCCTGCCAGCGCGATTGCTGCAGGCCGGGCAGCACGGCCAGGACCACGATGCCGGCGACGTAGAGCTCATAGAAGAGCACGGCCGGCAGCCAGGCGATGTCGTCGCGCATCAACGCACCGAGGGCGGGCTTGTACAGCAGCTGCGAGGTCGACAGCAGCCAGCACGAATCCAGCGCCAGGAAGGCGAGCGCCGCGAGGCCGTAGGCCTGGGCAAGGCGAAGGGGTTTGACTTCGGTCACGGGTGGATCCTCCGCAGCTTCTACGTTGACGCACTCTGGCTGGATCGAGAAGAATGGCCCGCTTTGCGAAAGGCCACAATGCCATCCCTCCAGGCTGATGCAACGCGATGAGTTCGACACCCGCCCAGCGGATTGACGACGTGCTGCGCCGCTGCCCGGTGCCGTTGCTGAAGCAATCCGGCTACAAGACAATGGTCAGGCGATCGACCCCTGGTGGGCGATCGCGCCGGACACGGATGTCGATGGGCTGGGTGCTGAACTGGTGGGTGTCCTGAAGGAAGTCGCGTTTCCGTACCTCGACAGGATCTCGACGCTCGAGGGTGTGACGGCATCGCGGGCCAAGACCCCGTCGCTGTCGACGGCCAGCGAATTGCTGCTGCTCGGGCGCACCGCCGAGACGTTCGCCGCATTCGAGGAATGCAGGGGCCGGTTCGAGCAGCCGCAGGCGTCCTCACGGCCCGGGAGCAGCGCCATGCAGCGGAGCGCTTGGAGCATGGCGCCTTACGTGCTCTGTGCGTTGCACATCTTCGTCGTGGTGCTCTTGCTTGCGATGATGTTTCGAGCAATCTGGCGACATCGCCTGCGCAATTCAGTTGCATGACAAATCCAATGCCCTACCAAGACCAATTCGTCCCCGCCGCCCTGATCGTCGCGTCGACGCTGGTCTTCTTCGTGCTGGAGCGCGTGCGCCCCGGACGAGCCCTGCCGGCATCCCCAGGCTGGTACGCCCGCGCGACGCTGATGAACCTGATGCAGCTGGCCCTGATCGGCGTCGGCGGGTTGACGTGGAACCGCTACTTCCGTGACCACGCGGTGCTGCCGCTGGGACACTGGCCCAGCGCCATCCTCGAGGGTGCGTTCTACTGGTTCGTCGGCACGCTGATCTTCTATTGGTGGCACCGCCTGCGCCATGCCAATGGTTTCTGGCTGATTTTTCACCAGGTGCACCACAGCCCCAGCCGCATCGAATTGCTCACCGCGTTCTACAAGCACCCGATCGAGATCGCGGCCGATTCCATCATCACCGGCTTCTTCATCTACTGCGTGTTCGGCGGCACGGCCGAAGCCGGAGCCTGGACGTCGTTCTTCGGCGCCACAGGCGAGTACTTCTACCACTCCAACATCCGCACGCCGCGCTGGGTGGGCTGGTTCCTGCAGCGGCCGGAACACCACTCCATCCACCACGAGCTCGACGTGCACAAGTACAACTTCGGCGACATCACCTGGTGGGACCGGCTGTTCGGCACCTTCAAGGACACCAACGGGTTCGCCGCGCGCTGCGGCTTTCCGGGGCGGCAGGAGGAGAAGCTGGGCGAGATGTTCAGCTTCAAGGATGTGTATCGATGAAGACTCGTTTCGTTGTCGCCTGCCTGCTGGTCGTGGCCGCCGCGACTGCGACATCGACGAGCCGATGGCCAATCTCGCGATCATCGAGAAAGGAATCATCCGGCTGCAGGGCAATGGCGGCAACTATCGCTCCAGGAGCTCGGATGAGCAGGCCATGGATTCGGAGCCGGGGCATCTGGATGCTCGACTTCCAGCGGACGAAGAACAACGACTGGTGATCGCCTACCAAGGCGGATGCTGGTGGTTCAGCGTCGGGGTGAGTCCTGCAGGAAGGTATCGCGCCGTCAAACCTTCTCGATGATCGCTTCACACCACGTTTCGCGGGCTTTCTGAGTTCGCTGCTGCGGGTGGCGATAGGCGAATTCGCGGCTGCTGTCGCGCAAGCCAATCAATGCCGCGCCATTCAGCGATGTCACTGCTGCTTGTGCCATCGTTCTCAGCCCACGGTTGAGGCCCCAGGCGGCAATGATGGGTGCCTGGGGTTTGCGCACCAGCGCGGCCTGGAGTTCCGCGCTGCGATGGTTGGCAAAGATGGAATGCTCTTGGCGTCCGAATGCCTTCTCGCACGCCTTGATGCATGCAAGGAGCTGTGCGCTTCTCGGCTCCCGCAGGTCCGAAAGATTGATGACGCGCACGAAGCTCCAGCGGAAGTGCTGCATCAACCGCATGACCTGATACTGGGTCAGGTCGGGTCTGGCTGGCTCGAGGCTTGCAGCGTTTCGGGGAAGCAGGCCGCCTCCTTCCAGAGGCATCGACCCGCCCGGGTTCATCATGATCACGATCGCGTCGGCCTGAACACCGGGTTTGCTGGATCGATGGATCTCAAGGAGATCGCGGCACAGGTAGCGCGCCGATCCCCTGTTCAAGCAGTAGAAGTGACCCTTGACTGTGAAGTGCTCCTTCAGCCTTGCCGCCGGAAGCTGATGCGATTTCGGTTCGGTCACAGCGGTGTCGCTTGGGAGATGTCCCGCTGCTGAAGCAACGCTCTTCCGAGACGGCCATCGAAGTCGGCGATACGGTCCAGGAGGTCAAGCAGGCCCACCGACCGCTCGATGATCACGCGGCGCCATTGGCTGTCCTTGTGGCGGGCGAATCTGGCGTCAACGTTGACAAGGAGGCGCCGAAGCTCCTCGGCCTCGGCCGATGACCTGGCGTCCTTGCTGCGCCAGCACAGGGCGAGCGAGTACTTCGACTTGGTGGTATCCGTGAATCGCGCGCGCAGGAAGACGGGCCACCATTCCTCGCCCAAGAACTTCTCCCAACCGCTCGGACACATCTCCAGCCAGGCGCGCTTGTGGTTCACGTTGTCCTTTGGCAAGGACGGAAACCGAGCCAGGATTGCCGATTTGACTGAAGCCATACCTTGGGCTTCCTTCAGGGCTTCCACTGCGCTCTTGTTCTGCAACAGGAACAGCAGGGCCGCGTCAGTTTCGTTTTTCGTCTGGAGCCATTCACGCTCCAGTCGACCCCGAGAAAATCCGATGAGTTGCTTCACGGCCTCGGGGTAGGACTGGTGGAGGTCCGCTGCCAGCTTCAGGCACTTTTCGTTGGCTGGACTCTCCCAGTCCGTCTGGCGATTGCAGTAGCTGACGACGAGCTGGGCGGCTGCGTTGCCACGGGCCACGTGCATGAGTGCTCTCTGCGCAGACGTCTCCAGCCAGTCGTAGCCAATGTGCAGCCAGGAACTCGCTGCTGGTCTCAAGGCGGCATCCTCGCCATCGAACTCCCTGTCGAGGGCGATGTAGACCTGGTGGTAGTCACGCAAGCGCGGATTGGCGGCCACGGCTTCGACGAAGCTGTCGCGATAGCCGTCAAGTTGCTCCTGCCGCTGCGCAGCACCCGCCTTGTTCTCGATCAGGATGACGAACTGGTTCTGGGCGTCGATCACGAAGAGGTCGACACGCTCGCTGGCTTTCATGCCAAGTTCGCGCGCGGTGAATGCGGCGCCAAAGCTGCTTGTGCGGATCTTCGACGGCGGCCAGTCCTTGAAGAATCTCGCTGTCGTTCCGCGCCCGTCGAGGCCGCTGTCGCCGGCGGCCGCCAATGCCGACGAGTAGATCAGCAGGTCTCGGAGGATCTCATCGCCTTGGCCGTGGCCTTCCTTGGCGTCGAGCATCCACGCGAGCACGTCTGAATGCTGGTTTTCGCTCAACGAGATGACGTCAAGCACCTCATCGCCGGTGCGCTGCAACTCGCACAACTCCACGAGCCGCTTGTCCGCCATCAACGCCTCGAGCGATGCGCCGAGTTCGATTGTTGCCATCGTGGTGCCCTCCCAGGCTGGCGCGAAGCCGTGCGGCGACCTTAGCAGATGCCTTGGAAATCGCAATTGCCGAGTTCCCGCTCAGACCCCGTCTGACATGAGATCGCACTACAGTAGGCCGATGCGCCCGACGATCTGGCACCACACGCACGTCTTCGACGAAGGCAACCCGCTGGCCGAGCGCAACACGCTGCTGGCGGCGGTGCTCACTGCCGCGATGATGGTGGTGGAGATCGCCGGCGGCTGGTACTACAACTCAATGGCGCTGCTGGCCGACGGCTGGCACATGAGCTCGCACGTGCTGGCACTCGGCCTGTCGGTGGTGGCGTATGCGGCGGCGCGGCGCCTGGCCCGGCATGCGCACTTCGCATTCGGCACCTGGAAGATCGAGATCCTGGGCAGCTACACCAGCGCCATCCTGCTGATGGGGGTGGCGCTGCTGATGGCCTGGCAATCGGCCGAAGGCCTGCGGGTGCCGGCCGCCATCCACTACGACGAGGCCATCGCGCTGGCGGTGGTGGGCCTGGGTGTCAACCTGGCCTGTGCCTGGCTGCTGGGCGGCGCACATGGCCATGGCCACGACCACGGGCATGGCCACGTCCACCCGCATGACCACCACGAGCACCACGCCCACGACGACCACCGCGACCACCACCGCGGCGACCTGAACCTGCGCTCGGCCTATGCCCACGTGATGGCCGATGCCGCGACCTCGGTGCTGGCCATCGTGGCATTGTTCGGCGGCAAGCTGTGGGGCGCCGCGTGGCTCGACCCGGTGATGGGCCTGGTGGGCGCCGCGGTGGTGGCCGCCTGGGCCTTCGGGCTGGTGCGCGACTCGGGCCGCGTGCTGCTGGATGCCGAGATGAACGCGCCGGTGGTGGCCGAGATCCGCGAGGCGATCGCCGCCAGCCCGATGCCGGCCAGCATCTGCGACCTGCACGTGTGGCGCGTCGGCAAGGGCAAGTACGCCTGCATCGTCTCGCTCGCCACTACCGCCGACGCGACGCCGGACGACTTCAAGAAGCAGTTGGCGGTGCACGAGGAGCTGGTGCACATTTCGGTGGAAGTGAACCGGATGCCGGTGATAGCCGCCGGCTGAGCGGGCGCAAGTACGCCACCAAAGGCGGTGGGGGTGGCGCTGGAGGATGTGGCGTTGGCGGCGCGGGTGTGCCGCGCCGTCGGGGTCATGGCTTGGGCGGCGGATCCACCGCCAGCGGATCGCTCGCCGGAAACGTCATCGCCAGCGCGTCATCCAGTTCCCCTTCGAGCGTGGCGACCCCCGCCCGCTCGGGCGCGATGGCGTGCTCCAGGTCGCGCTCGGCCTGCAGGCTCGCCAGGTCTCGCCCGATGGTGACCACCGCCAGCACCCGGCCGCCCTGGCGGTAGCGCACCGTGCAATCGCGCGCCGCCAGCGAGCCGTCGATCTCGATCGCATCCCAGCGTTCGGCATGGCCCACGTACTGGATGGCCACGTCGTAGTGCTGGCTCCAGAAGAAGGGGCTGATGTTGAAGGGCTGGCGCTGGCCCAGCATGTTCTGCGCGGCAACCTGGCCCTGGCGCTGCGCGAGCGCCCAGTGCTCGACGCGGATGCGTTCGCCCGCGTGCGGATCGGGCCAGCGCGCGATGTCGCCGGCTGCATAGATGCCGGGCACGCTGGTCTGCAGGTAGGCATCGACGCTCACGCCGCGGTCGACCGCCAGCCCGGCCTGCTCGGCCAGCGCGATCGACGGGCGCACGCCCACGCCCGCGACGATCAGCTCGGCCTGCAGCGCGCTGCCGTCGGCCAGGCTGACGCGCGTGCCCTCGACGCCGGCCACCGTGGTGCCGAGGTGGAAGACCACGCCCTGCGCCGTGTGCAGCTCGCGCACGAAGTGGCCCACTTCGGGCCCGAGCACGCGCTGCATCGGGATGGCGTCGGGCGACACCACGTGCACCTCGAGGCCGCGGCTGCGCAGCGAGGCCGCCACCTCCAGGCCGATGAAGCTGGCGCCGATGACGAGCGCCGAGCGGGCAGACGCTGCCTTCCCGGCGATGGCGCGGCTGTCTGCAAAGCTGCGCAGGCTGTGCACCTGGCCGGGCGCGGCGCCGGGCACCGGCAGCTGCACCGGATCGGCCCCGGTGGCGAGCAGCAGCGCGCCGAACGGGCGCGTGGCGCCGCCGGCGATGCGCAGCCGACGCGCCGCCACGTCGATGGCCTCGACGCGGGTGTTCAGCAGCAGCTCGATGCGGCGTTCGGCATACCACTCCGTGGACCGCAGCGGCATCCAATCGGCCTGCGCGGTGCCGGCGAGGAAATCCTTGGAGAGGTTGGGCCGGTCGACGGGCGCGTCGGCATCGGCGCTGAGGATCGCGAGCCGGCCTTCGTAGCCTTCGCGCCGCAGCGTGTCTGCCGCGGCCAGGCCGGCTGCGCCGCCGCCGACGATGAGCACGTCTTGCAGCGGGGCGTGCTTGCGCGAGCGCGGCGGCTGCACGATGCGCTCGCGCGCGAAGACCTGGGTGCCGACCTGCTCGACGCGCCAGCAGGGCAGGTCGTCGAGCGGCGGCGCGCACAGCGCTTCGCCGGTGCGGATGTCGAACTGGCCGTGGTGCATCGGGCAGTGCAGCACGTGGCCGCTGAGCAGGCCTTGGGCCAGCGGGGCGTGGTAGTGGGTGCACTGGGCGCCGATGGCGTAGAGCGCGTCGCCCTGGCGCAGCAGGAGGGCGTCTTCGCCGTCGATCTGGCCGGGGAGCATGGCGCCGTCGGCGAGCTGCGCGAGGGGGATGCCGGCCTTGAGGTCGGGTGGGGTGGTGTCGGGCATGGTCGTGGCGGGGGCTGCGGGATCCGAGGGGTGCACGGTACTCCTGTGGGGCGGGGATGCCAACAGCTTGGCCAACCCACCGCCCCTTCCCCAACGGCCGTCTACCGCTGCAGGCAGTTCCCCAACATCGCGAACACCGAGAGGACCGTAACGGCCATGAGGATGGCCAACACTGTCGTTCGTGGCATGAAAGCTCCTGTGGACGGTTGCGGGGGCTCAGCGATTCAGCGCGCCCCTGGGGCTGCGCCGCCGCGGCGGCATCACGCCGAACTCTGGCCGGTGCATCTGCTGATCGCCGACCCAGCCGCTCAGGCGCGTGGCCTGGTCGCCGATGAGTTCGAGCGAGGCGATGCACAGGCCGCGCAGGGCGGTGTCTTGCGCCTGGGTGATCCACGGTGGCACGGCCGGGGCCTCGGGCGGGGGCGGCGAGGGCGGTTTTCGTTCACCCGCTTCCAGCCACGCGGCCACGCCATCGCTGACGTCGATGACGTGCTCCAGCAGGCGATGCACCAGGCCGGCCTTGAGCGTGAACTCGAGGCTGTCGACGGGGGATGTGCGGAAGGGTTGGAAGGAAGAAGAGGAACCCGCTTGGTCGGACTGCGGTGAAGAAGCGGGGAAGGTTGGCGTCTTGCGATCGCCAACAGGGATACCAGCCATGGTGTCGGCTCCTTGGTTGCGGTGAAAGACCGCACCCGCGCTGCTAAACGAGGGTGGCGGCCCAAAGCAGGGTTAGCAGACCGGAACCAAGGGACCGGCGAGCCCGAAGGCTCCCCCACCCGGGCCGCCCAAAATCTGGAACGACATAGGTGTTCGACGCGAGGAATGCCGCGGTAACGGCTGCGCGCCTTGGTTCTTCGGGCTGCTAAACCCGGCCTGCGTTGGGGCAGGCCGGGGCACTGTAGCACTGTGGGGTCGAGGGCTCTGCTGAGCAGAGTGAGAATGCATGCGGCTATGGGCCGATGGCGGCAACGGTCGAAAGCTGCACTCTCGGGCTGTTCAGGTAGAACGACTGCTTCAGACTGGTTGCGGTCGGTCAGGGACGGCGTCCGAACGACAGCTCTGACCGAGAGGAGACTTTCGTAGCGCCTCGCGGCGAGTCCCCCGCAACGCGCCGGATCGGTCGCCCAGCAACGCCCGGGCGGACGAGGCCGCCATTTCGGCGCTGACCTGGTCGAGTGACTGCTCTTGCGAGCCGTGAATGTGAACTGTCGACCCGTTGCGGACCTCGACGCGGCATTCCTCGCAGACGGAAAGCTGTCGTTCAGCCTTTAATGTGGAGGGACCGGCCGGATTGGCAGCATCTGTAGAGGAAGACCGGCGACCTCCAGCCTCAATCGTTCTCCCGATGCGTGGATCAGACCGTCGGGGCATACGGCGCAACCGGAAAACAGCGGTGCCTGCAGGCACGTCCCCAATATGCATACGCCGTTGGTGTTTCGCGACGAGCCAAGTCATCGCTCCTCGCCCGCTTCGCCAGGCACTCATCTTCCTCCAGAAACTTCAATGGATCAGATTGATGCCATCTCTACAAGCGAAGCTTGAACTCTGCGAAGCAGAACACGCGCATGATCTGCATCATCGTTGTCACGGAGCAGCACATGAAGAAGGACCGGCCGCCTACCAACCAGCGTTCTTGCATAGAGCGTTCGCTTTGTGAGGGACCATGACGCTTCGCTTCTTTCTTCCCATTGCGCCCATTGGCGCCCTTCGATCTCAACGATGTCGATAGAGGAAAGATCGGCCTCGCTCTTAAAATCCAGAAACTCCTCGAAGAGTTTCTTGGCTTCTTGTTCGCTTTCTTGCCGAAAGTCTTTCAAGCCATGTTCGGACTCTTCCATCGAGTCGACAACAACGAAGAAGGCTATGCCGTCGAGTTGGAACAGAGTCAGACTAGGTGCGAAGTCGACCTTGGTGTTATTTGCAACAAAATTGAGGGCGAAAGACGACGATGGCAATTCCCATGTGGCAACTAAATCACCGGGACCTTTTCGAGCAGTTTTGGGTCGAATTTCCGCCCCTTGCACGACAGCCACAAGGCCAAGTGCGGCCAATACTATTGCCCATTTAGTGAACGCGTTTAATAGGCATGCTAGTGTCTTCATCGCTGATAGCTTAGCGTAAGCGGTAGCTCGCAGTCGACGGCAAGGAGCCGCTGAAGTGATCCGCATCGATGCGGTGGGCTGGCGGGGCAACCGCTGGACATGCGCACGGGCTCGCACACGGCGCTCTGCCGGGTGGTCGAGGTGTTGGCAGCGCGCACCGCATCACGCATGCCTGTTCGCCAACAGGCATGCCAGCCGGCTGAAGGTATGCGTCGGCTATCCCGTCTTGACGGAGGCTCAAGCCGCTGTTGTTACCGACCTGCGATGAGGAAGCAGCTCCGCAACCCGATTCGCGGGATGCGTTGGCTGCTGCCCGAGCACGTCCTTCGGGTAGACCCAGGGATCGAGCCTGTTGAGCCGGGCCGACTGGATCAAGTTGATCACGGCTGAAACCCGCTTGCCCGCACGCAAGCTGCCGGCGAACAACCAACTATTGCGCCCAAGCGCGATAGGGCTTATGCGGTTCTTCGCCCAGTTGTTGTCCGCCAGCGGCGAGCCGTCGTCCAGGCCGCGCGTGAGCGCTGCCCATCGCCAAAGCTGTAGTCGATCGCCCTGGCGTTCGCTGATCGCGCCGGCACCTTCTGCCGGGGCAACACCAGCCAAGAGCACCGCATATCGGCCATCGACATCCCACCGACCGCCGCCGCTCGCACGAAAGCAGTCGGTCGCGAATGGCAAGTACTGGCCGACTGCTGCCGGCCGCTGAATCCACGGCCCTCTACTTGACGACAAGCAGTCTGGACGAGATGTCATAGCGGAGTAGTTGTGGAAGCTTACCGTCATTCTGGTAGACGAACTGCTCTGCTGCCTCGCCAGCGGCAAACGATGTCTTGTATGAGAGCGTTACGACAGTGCCGTTCTGCGTGTAGTTGATGCCCCATCCTTCACGCTTGGCCGACCCCACGTTCCCGAGCTTGCGATGAACAGCAGACAGGAACTCGATGAATTCCTCGCGCGTGACCACCTTCTGGAATTCCGTGGAGCCCTGGTACCAGATGGTCTCGAACCTCCCCTCATCCAACAAGGCGTGGAACTTGGCTACTTCGGCCTCGACGCTGTCAATCTTCTCGGAGGCGGTGCAGGCGCCAAGGAAGATTGCGATGAGCAGTGGAGCGACAGAACGGCTATTCAACATCCAGTTTCTCTTGAGAATAGGCATGAGACGAGTTTGCGACCGGAGGCGCACTTCGGGCGACGTGACGATGCCTGCATTCCGGAGTGGTTTGTCTGCTGCGATGACACGCAGTCCCGGGCCAGGTTCGACACGTCCAGGCAGCCTACCCTAAAGAGGCCGTTCGTCGACGACTGTTCATGGCCGGCAGCCGAGATTCGAGCCTACACACGTCCCGCGCTCGGCGCGCGCCCCTCTCGGATGTCTACATCGTCAAGGATAGGTCGCGCCAAAGCCTCGCGCATCAGTTGCAGTTGGTCGTCTAGGGCGTCGAGCGTGTCACCGTGGACGTACGTCGGGCTCACGTTCGTTGAGACGGGCTGACCGGCATCGTCATAGTAGACATCGAAAATGCGGAGGCCGTCCGCGCCTCGTACGACTCTGTAGTTCCAGCTGCTCATGCTGTGCAGTCTAGCGATCAAGGCTTGGACGGTGCCGTCGCCTTGTCAGCGCGCCGGATACCGGCCGCTCACGAGTGACCGGTTGTGGCCGATTCTCGCCGATCAGCTGCCGCACCTGATTGCGGGCAGGCGACACTGCGACGCAGGTCGGACACGATATTGGCCGCGTCGGCAGACGGCGCGATCTACTTGGGAGAACCATCAGATGCGTGGATCAGTTTTCGTAGCGCTTGACGTGGAATCGGCGCAGGAGGCTCTTTCTCTTGTGGCGGCTCTCGGCGACGAATGCATGGCCTACAAGGTCGGATTGCAGACTCTGGTTGAAGCAGGGCCAGACATCGTTCGACAGCTGATCGCTCGAAGAAAGAAGGTGTTTTTGGACCTCAAGTCTCACGAGATCCCAAGCTCCGTGGCCGGAGCGGTTCGTGCTGCGGGTAAGCTCGGGGCAAGCATGGTCACAGTCCATGCTTCAGGAGGATCAGCGGTGCTGAAAAGCGCCGTCGAAACTTCGCTGCCGTTCCCCGGCCTGCAGGTACTGGCGCTCACGGTCATCACCAGCCTTGGTGACGCCGACCTGCCGGAGATTGGCCTGAAACCCGATGTCAAAGAACAGGTACTGCGCCTCGCCAAACTCGCTGTCTCATGCGGATGCCACGGAGTGGTTGCGTCTCCACATGAGGCCGCGATGCTCGCCGGCGAACTGCCGCGGGGAACTCGCATCGTGGTTCCTGGCATTCAACTGAACACGCCCACCGGCGGTGATCAAGCGCGCTTCGCCTCACCCGAGTACGCGAAGGCGGCAGGAGCAACTGACATAGTTGTGGGCCGTGCGGTTGCGAAAGCGGTCAATCCGCAAAGCGCATATCGCATGGTTGCCTCCGCGTTCGAACGGTAGCCAACTCGAAACCGGTCGCTGGCGAAGGTCACCTCCTGGCCGGAACCGTCGTCGCGCCACGATAGGATACAGCCATGGTTCAGGCGGCGGCGCTGGCAAGCAGCCGACGCAGCCGCCATTGATTGCCTCAGATTTCAGTCTGTTCGGAGATCTCGAGAGCGTCGTCGACTTCGATGCCCAGGTACCTCACCGTCGACTCGAGCTTCGAGTGCCCAAGGAGCAGTTGCACGGCGCGAAGGTTCTTGGTGCGCCGGTAGATCAGCGTCGCCTTCGTTCGTCGCATCGAGTGCGTCCCGTAGTCGGCACGGTCCAGCCCGAGTTCGTCGACCCAGTGCCCGAGGATTCTGGCGTACTGACGAGTACCCAGATGGAGCGAGTCATGGAGGCGGCTTGGAAACAGGAAGTCTTCGGGCTTCAACCCAGCGAGCTTGATCCACGCCTGCACGGCATCTCGGGCGACTGGCGTGATTTCGAACTGAACCGGGCGCTGAGTCTTGTGCTGGACAACAATGGCACGCGCAGCCACCTGATCGCCGTGGCATACATCGCGGACCTTCAGGCCGATCAGATCGCAGCCGCGCAGTTTGCTGTCGATGCCGAGGTTGAAAAGTGCCAACTCACGAACCCGGCCTTCCATCTGCAACCGGACGTGCAGGGCCCAGATGTCCTTGAGCTTGAACGGCGCTTTCTGTCCGACGAGCTTGCCCTTGTTCCACGGTTCGCGACGAGCGGCGTTACCTGCGGTGCCCATGATGGTCTCCTATCGAGTTGAGGGCCATTCAGGATGCACGCGGCCGCCGCTTGGGCACTTGCTCTGGGCCACGCCCCTGGCGGCGCGGTCTCCGATGCTGAAGGGCTGCTTTGGAGCGGTCTGGCAAACTCACGCAGCCGGCCAGGAGCAGCCGGTCGCAACTGTCTGCTTCCGGGTTCGTCAGCGAGCCTCAGCGCAGAACCGGTTCCTGATAGCCTTGCCACATGCTTCCAGAACGGATCTCAGCCTATCTGAACGCGGGTGACACGGTGGTTGTCGAGACCTCGACCGAGGATTTTGGCGAGACGACTTTCGTTCGAGTACGGCCGGTGCCGAAGCCGGGCGTCCCTCGAGAGGAGCGACGATATCTGAACTCAGCTTGGTCTCAATGGGAGTATTGGGACTTCGAGTTTCGTCGCCTTGTTCTTCAGGACGGCTGGAGAGATGACGAATGGAACTTCGATCGCTACATCATCGAAGATGGGCGGAGGCTCGCTATCGATCAGGCCACGTTCGAGGCGGCATTGAATGACTGGGTTCCTGAGGTTGCCCGCTTCAAGCACATCAGCGAATCTGCGTGTCCAGAGTAGGTCGATAGCTCTCCGCAGTCGATGGCCGCATCCGGTGCATCGCGACTGGCAATGACCGGCCAGGAGCGGGCGCCCACGAGCGGCGGCTTTGGCGTAGTTCACCCGCACTACCATCGAGTCCATGGCTTCTCTTCATGAAAGCGCCGATTTCTCCGGCAAGTCTGAGCTTCCCAGAGGCTGGGAGGACGACGTCTTCAGGTACTGCACGTTCTCCAATCTCGATATCGAGGGCAGCGCTTTCGAGGGCGTGTTGAGCGGCTGCAAGATCGAAGATTCGAGCTGGTACTGGGGCCTGTTCAACACAACGAAGTTTGTTGAGGTTGAGTTCCACAACTGTGTCTTCCGAGGTTCGGGCTTCGCAGGATGCCTTTTCGCAAAGTGCCACTTCGAGAACTGCAGGTTCACCAAAGACAACCTTGATGCCAACTGCACGTTCACGGAGTGTTCTTGGTACGACTGCGAGCAGACGGGGTGCGAAGGTCTGTCACGTCAATTCGCCGCTGAAGCAAAGCGGCGCAGACCGTAGGCGGCGCTGGTCAGCCAGAATCCAGCGGTCGGTACATTGAGCGTCTTCTGTCGGCCTCGACCGCGAACTGGAAGTCCCGGCCACGAGCGGTCCTTCGCGAGCGGCGGCTTTCGGATAGGCTGACGAATCCGTGAAGTCGAGCTTCACCGCAAGAGAAAGGTTAGGCGCCGAATTGAAGATCGCTCGTCACTCCCTGGCCCTGCTGGTGGCGCTGTTGCTTGCAGCCTGCACGCTCGACATCCCCTCGATACAGGCCGCAGAAGCCACTCAAGCGAGAACCGGTCCTTCTGGCACCTTTGTGCGTCAAAGTTGGGAACTGGATGCAGGGCGTGCCCAAGAGATCGCACTCTGGCTTAAGGGTCACAGTTCCGGATGGTCGACAAGTGCCGCCTCATACACCGGTGGCAGTCCGTATGTCCGAATTACGCATCACAATGGTGACACTACATCGATAGGAATTCTTTCGCCCACGGAAGTCCTGGTGGTACGCGACAGGCAGCAGTACGTGCAGCGACTCGAAGAAGCCGATGTTCGGAACCTACTTTCCGCCATTGGCGCGCCCGCTGTCTAACCATTCCGTCGAGAGGACTTCACGGGGCTGCGCCCTTGCGTCACCTCTCATGTCCAAACGTTGGGCGACCGGTATCGGACGCACTGGACAGCCTTGGCAGATATCCGCTCCGGGTCGCCTACAGGCAACCAGGCACCGCTGACGACCGGCAACAGTCGGCCAGAACCGGTCGGTCGTGAGCGGCAGCTTTCGGATAGGCTACGGCATGTTTTCAGCAGCACGAGCTCTTCGTTCCCTAGGGATGGTCTGCATAACTGCCGCGACGCGGGCCGGTGATGCAGAGGAGGCAGGATGCAAGTTTGCTGTCGCGCTGAAGCAGTAGAGAAGCTCGGCGCCGCAGCCGCACCGGCCCGTTTGGACCGTTCGATGCGGCTATCGGGCGCACTGCGGGCGCACTCATCCCAAGGCCATCAGCTTTCTTCGCGCCATCCACAGGTTCGACAGCGCGAACAGCGTGACGATCTGCGCCGTGTTCTTGGCAAGCC
>NZ_JBFUEB010000057.1:0-41659 GCF_056404395.1 Rhizobacter sp. P2_D12
GGGTTGCTGCGGCTGCGTTCCTCATCGACGCTTGGGCGAACGAAATGGGGAATCACTACGGTGGTCTGTCCGCTGCTGACGGCAGATGGCCCGGATCGTCCCTCCATCCCGACACCCTCATCCGCTGCGTCTGGGGGTGCAGACGGAACATACAAGCCCGGATGCCCATCCGGGGATCGTCCATCATTCACAGCAAGCCCAGCACCTCGTAGCACGCCCCCATCGTGTGGGAATCCGTCTTCCCCGCCGGACTCTTCTCGTCGCTGAGCTTGCGGTTGTCGTGCGACAGGATGCGGTACCACGCGCCATGCTGGTGGTCGACGAAGTGCGCCCAGCTGTATTCCCAGATCCTGTCGTACCAATCCCAGTAKCCGCCTTCGCCGGTGCGCACCGCCAGGCAGGCCGCGGCGGCCAGCGTCTCGGCCTGCACCCAGAAGTACTTGTCGCTGTCGCACACCGTGTGGTCGGGCGCCAGGCTGTAGAACAACCCGCCGTGCTTCGCGTCCCACGCATGCTGCGTCGCCACCGAGAACAGCTCGCGCGCCCGCGGCAGCAGCCAGTCCCCCGGTCGGTGCCGCTCCAGGATCAGCAGCAGCTTGGCCCACTCGGCGTGGTGCCCCGGCTGGAAGCCCCAGGGCCGGAAGATGTCGGTCTTGTCGTGCCGGTTGTGGTCCCAGTCGATCGACCAGTCGAGCCGGTAGTGCTCCCAGACCAGCCCGTGCGCCAGCGCCGCCAGGCGCTGCGTGACGGACTTCGCCAGCGTCTGCGCCCGCTCCAGGAAGCGTGCCTCGCCGGTCGCCTCGTACGCTGCCAGCAGCGCCTCGCAGGCATGCATGTTCGCGTTCTGCCCGCGGTAGGGCTGCACCTCCCAGCCGGCAGTCGCCTCGTCGGCGTACAGCCCATGCGACGGCTCCCAGAAGTGGTGCTCCATCAGCCCGAAGGTCTCGTGCAGGCCGAGCCGCGCGTCCTCGATGCCGGCCCGCAGCGCATGCGCATGCGCCAGCAGCACGAAGGCCAGGCCGTGGCAGTGGTTGGTGGCGTCCAGCACCTCGCGCTCGCCGTAGTTGTTGCGCGTGCCCTGCCAGCGCACCTGCCAGGCATAGCCGCCGGTGTCCGGGTCGCGGTGCGCGTCGCGCAGGAAGCGCAGCCCGTGGCGCGTCGCCTCCAGCCATTCCGGCCGGCCGAAATGCCGCGCTGCCATCGCGTGGTTGAAGACGAAGCGTGCGCTGCTGACGAGGTGGCGCGTCTCGCGGTCGTAGACCGTGCCGTCGTCCTTGAAGAAGTGGTAGAAGCCGCCGCTCGGGTCGCGGCTGCGGCCCTCGTAGAACGACATCGTGTGCAGGATGTGTTCGCGCAGGAAGCCGGGAGATCGGAAGTCGATGATCGGGGTCATGACAGGTCTCCCGGTTCCAGGGAACGATCCACGGTTCAGTCCACGACGCGCTGCTCGCTCTTCGCGTCGAACAGGTGCGCGTCCTCGGCCGCCCAGCGCAGGAACACGCTGTCGCCGACGTGCTGGTGCACCTTGCCGGCCACGCGCGCGGTCAGCTTGCCGATCGCGGTCTCGACCATCGCATAGGTCTCGGGCCCGGTCGGCTCCAGCATGCTGATCGTGCCGGCCAGGCCCTGGTCGGCGAACGACAGGCTCTCGGGCCGCAGGCCGTAGCTGATGCCGGCGCCGGCGTTGCCGTTCAGTGCGCCGCGCTGCTCGGCATTCAGCAGCAGGTCCACGCCGTGCGCGTTCAGGCCGTCGGCCGCGCGCTGGCTCTCGATGATGTTCATCGCCGGCGAGCCGATGAACTCGGCCACGAAGCGCGTCGCCGGGCGCGAGTAGATGTCGTCGGGCGTGCCGAACTGCTGCACCAGGCCGTCACGCATCACCGCGATGCGGTCGCCCAGCGTCATCGCCTCGACCTGGTCGTGCGTCACGTAGACGGTGGTGGTCTTGGTGCGCTGGTGCAGCAGCTTGATCTCGGCGCGCATCTCGACGCGCAGCTTGGCGTCCAGGTTCGACAGCGGCTCGTCGAACAGGAACAGCTTCGGGTTGCGCGCAAGCGCCCGGCCCATCGCGACGCGCTGGCGCTGGCCGCCCGACAGCTGGCCCGGCTTGCGGTCGAGCAGGTGGCCGATCTGCAGCATCTTCGAGACGCGCTGGATGGCCTCTTCGCGCTGCGCCTTCGGCACGTTGCGCATCTCCAGCCCGAACGCGATGTTCTGGCCGACGTTCATGTTCGGGTACAGCGCGTAGCTCTGGAACACCATCGCGATGTCGCGGTCCTTGGGCAGCGCGTAGGTCACGTCGCGGTCCGCGATGTGGATCGTGCCCGTGGTCGGCGTGTCCAGCCCGGCGATCAGCGACAGCAGCGTGCTCTTGCCGCAGCCGGACGGGCCGACCAGGATCAGGAACTCGCCGTTCTCGACCTCGATGTCGATGCCCTTGAGGATCTCCACCGGGCCGTAGCTCTTGCGGACGTTGCGAATTGAAAGTGCACCCATGATTTTTCTCTGAAGCGTGGGCTGGTCAGCCCTTGACCGCGCCGGCGGTGAGGCCGCGCACGAAGTATTTGCCGGCGACGATGTAGACCAGCAGCGTCGGCAGCGCGGCGATCATCGCGGCCGCCATGTCGACGTTGTATTCCTTCACCGCGCTCGAGGTGTTGGCGAGATTGTTCAGGCCGACCGTGATCGGCTTGGAGGCCCCGCCCGAGAACACCACGCCGAACAGGAAGTCGTTCCAGATGTTGGTGAACTGCCAGATCAGCGTCACCACCAGGATCGGCGTCGACAGCGGCAGCACGATGCGCCAGAAGATGCGCCAGAAGCCCGCGCCGTCCAGCATCGCCGCCTTGATCAGCTCGTCGGGCAGGCCGACGTAGTAGTTGCGGAAGAACAGCGTGGTCGACGGCAGGCCGGCCACGATGTGCACCACCACCAGGCCCCAGATGGAGCTGGCGATGCCGAACCAGCCCAGCACCTGCGACATCGGCAGCAGCACCACCTGCAGCGGCATGAACATGCCGAACAGCATCATCGCGAACATGAACTCGCTGCCGCGGAAGCGCCACTTGCTGAGCACGTAGCCGTTGATCGCGCCCAGCGTGGTCGACACCGCCACCGCCGGCACCACCATCAGCACCGAGTTGAAGAAGAACGGCCGCAGGCCGCCGCAGTCGATGCCGGTGCAGGCGGTCGACCAGGCCTTGGCCCACGAGTCGAAGTTGGGCGCGTGCGGCAGCGACAGCAGGTTGCCGCCGCGCACCTCGCTCATGTCCTTCAGCGAGGTCGTGATCATCACGTACATCGGCAGCAGGAAGACCAGCGCGAACAGCAGCAGCACCGACCAGAGCGCGGCACGATGCCAGTTGAATTTGTTTCCCATGGCGTCGTATCAGCGCTTGGCGCGCAGCTCGGAATACAGGTAGGGCACGACCAGCGCGGCCACGGTGGCCAGCATGATCGTCGCCGAGGCCGCGCCCAGGCCGATCTGCCCGCGCGAGAAGGCCATCGTGTACATGAAGGTGGCGGGCAGGTCGGTGGCGTAGCCGGGGCCGCCGGCGGTGAGCGCCATCACCAGGTCGAAGCTCTTGATGGCCAGGTGGCTCAGCACCATCAGCGTGCTGAAGAACACCGGCCGCAGGCTCGGGATGATGATGCGCCAGTAGATGCGCGGCAGGCTCGCGCCGTCGATCTGCGCGGCCTTCAGGATCGAGTCGTCGATGCCGCGCAGGCCGGCCAGGAAGAGGGCCATCACGAAGCCGGCGCTCTGCCAGACCCCGGCGATCACGACGGTGTAGATCGCCATGTCGGGGTTGATGAGCCAGTCGAAGTGGAAGTTCTCGAAGCCCCAGCCCTGCATCAGCTTCTCGATGCCGAGGCCGGGGTTGAGGATCCATTTCCACGCGGTGCCGGTGACGATGAAGCTCAGCGCCATCGGATAGAGGTAGACGGTGCGCAGCACGCCTTCGACGCGGATCTTCTGGTCCAGCAGGATGGCCAGCAGCAGGCCGATGGCCATGCCGAAGAAGATGAACAGGCCGCCGAAGATGCCCAGGTTGGTGATGGCCACCCACCAGCGCTCGCTGGCGAACAGGTTGGTGTATTGCTCCAACCCGATGAATTCATAGTTGGGCAGCAGGCGCGAGGCCGACAGCGAGAGATAGCCGTTCCACGCGATCAGGCCGTAGATGAAGAAGAAGGCCAGCAGGAACGACGGAGCGACGACCAGCTTGGGCATCCACTGGCTGAGGCGGACGGAGGCGGATGGTTTCATGGGCGGGTGGTCGGGGGCGGGACGCGATATTGCGCCATCCCCGGTCGGACAGGAAGACGGCGCCCGCGAGGGGCGCCGTCCCGAGGCAGGTCCGGGAGGACCTGGTTACTTCGCGATCACTTGGTCTTGGCGGCAGCGACCAGGCGGTCCTGCGCCTGGGCCGACGTGATCTTGTCGTCGTTCCAGTACTGCGAGACCACGTCCTTGATCGCGCCTTCGGCGGCCGACGGGACGGCCATGCCGTGGGCGATCGACGGGACCAGCGTGCCGGCCTTCGCGGTCGACACGAAGTCGGCCGCCGAGGTCTTGGCGCAGTCGTCGAACTTCTTCAGGTCCATGTTCAGGCGAACCGGGATCGAGCCCTTGTTCAGGTTGAACACTTCCTGGAATTCCGGCGACATGATCGCGGCGGCCAGGTCCTGCTGGGCCTTCTGGTTGGCCGGGTCCTTCAGCTTGAACAGCGCGAAGCTGTCGACGTTGTAGGTGTAGGACTTGGCGGTGCCGGGGGCGGCCACGCAGGTGAAGTCCTTGCCCGGGACCTTGCCGGCGGCCAGGAACTCGCCCTTGGCCCAGTCGCCCATGATCTGCATGCCGGCCTCGCCCTTGATCACCATCGCGGTGGCCAGGTTCCAGTCGCGGCCCGGGGCGTTCTTGTCGGTGTAGCCCTTGACCTTCTTGAAGGTCGTCAGCACCTTGTCCATCGTCGCGCTCTTCAGCGAGCCCGGATCCAGCTGCACCAGCGCCTTCTTGTAGAAGTCGGCGCCGCCGACGCCCAGGGCGACGGCTTCGAAGGTGGTGAAGTCCTGCCAGTTCTGGCCGCCGTGGGCGATCGGGATGATGCCGGCCTTCTTCAGCGCTTCAGCGGCGACKAAGAACTCGTCCCAGGTGGTCGGCACCTTGGCGCCGGCCTTCTTGAAGGCTTCCGGGTTGGCCCACAGCCAGTTCACGCGGTGCACGTTGACCGGCGCGGCGACGTAGTGGCCCTGGTACTTCAGGCCGTCGGCGATGGCCTTGGGCAGCAGGTCGTCCCACTTGTTGGCCTTGGCGACGTCGTCCATGTTGGCGAGCACGCCTTCCTTGGCCCATTCCTGGATCGACGGGCCCTTGATCTGCGCCGCGGCCGGGGCGTTGCCCGACACCACGCGCGACTTCAGCACCGTCATGGCCGAGTCACCGCCACCACCGGCGACCGCGAAGTCCTTCCAGGTGTGGCCCTTCGACTGCATCGTGGCCTTCAGCTCGGCGGCGGCCTTGGCCTCGCCACCCGAAGTCCACCAGTGCAGCACTTCGACCTCGCCGGCTTGCGCCAGCGTGGCGGTCATCAGGCCGGCGGCCATCATCGCGAGGCTCAAGCCGCGCACGGTACGTTGGGAAATCGACATGCATGTCTCCTGGGGGTCAATTGTTGGAGCCTGACGAATCAAGCCGATCGGCAAGCGGACGCGATGTTAATGTTTCATTAATGTTCTAACAATAGAACATGAACCTGGGACTTACCCGTGGGTCGCGCACAATCGCGGGCCTCATGCCTGAATCTTCACGCCCGGGTTCCCGGTTCGACCGACTGGACGCGCTGCGCGCGCTGGCCATCCTGTGGATGGCGGTGTTCCATTTCTGCTTCGACCTGAACTACTACCACTTCATCCGGCAGAGCTTCACCGCCGATCCGTTCTGGCTGGTGCAGCGCACCTGCATCGTCACGCTGTTCCTGTTCTGTGCCGGTTTCGGGCAGGCGGTGGCGTGGGAGCAGGGGCAGGGCTGGCCGCGCTTCTGGCGCCGCTGGGCGCAGGTGGCGGGCTGTGCGCTGCTGGTGAGCGCGGGGTCCTGGCTGATGTTCCCGCGCAGCTTCATCTACTTCGGCGTGCTGCATGGCATCGCGGTGATGCTGGTCGTCACGCGGCTGACGGCGAATGCCGGCCGCTGGCTGTGGCCGATGGGCGCGCTCGCGATCGCGTTGCCGCGCCTGGTGCAGCACCCGTGGTTCGACACCCGGCTGACCAACTGGATCGGCCTGATCACGCACAAGCCGGTGACCGAGGACTATGTCCCGCTGCTGCCGTGGATCGGCGTGATGTGGTGGGGCCTGGCGGCCGGCCAATGGGTGCTGGCGAACCGGCGCGGCTGGGTGACCGGCGCGCTGCCGAAGGCCCTGCAGCCCTTGGCGGTGCTCGGCCGCTGGTCGCTCACGTTCTACATGGTCCACCAGCCCGTCCTCATCGGCCTGCTCCTGCTGGTGCTCTGGTTGCGGCGCTGAGCGCAACCTGTGTTACACAGGAGCCTCGCTCTGCGCCGGCAGGTTCGGCGGCTTGTACACGATGGTCCATGAGACGCCCTCCGGCGACCTCGGGTAGTGGTGGAGGCAGCCGAGTAGGCGCGCATCGGAGAACGGATGACGCGTTTGTCGGTACAGCAGCTCGCGATGGCGGGCTTCATCGTGGCCGTGGCAGCCATCCTCGCGCTCGCCGGCATCGGCTGGAACTTCGCGCGCCAGACGCTCGAAGCCTCGGCCTTCGTCAGCCACACCCACCAGGTCATCAGCATCACCTCCGACGTCGCGTCGGACATCCACCGCGCCGAGGCGGCCCACCGCGCCTTCCTCGCCACCCGCAACCCGGTCTACCTCGAGGAACGCGACGCCACGCTGGCCGTCATCGACACCGGGCTGCGCCAGTTCGCCTGGCTCACGTCGGACAACCCGCAGCAGCAGGCCCGCGTGTCGGAGCTGCGCGGCGAGATCGCCGCCCGCGTCCAGGTGTTCCACGAGAACGAGGCCGCCGTTCCCGGCGAGACCCCGAAGGCGCTGGACGACCGCCTGGCCCGCGGCGTGCGGCGGCTCGAGCGCATCCGGGCCTTGATCGATGCCATCAGCACCGAGGAACGCCGGCTGCTCGCCGAACGCGAAGCCGTCGAAGACCAGCGCTCGCAGGCCACCGTCACCACCTTCGTCGTGTTCCTGGTCACGCTGGTGCTGCTGCTCGGCGGCATCGCGTGGCGCCTGTGGCGCGACTGGCAGGCGCGCCAGCGCGCCGAGCAGGCCGTCGCGGAGGAGCGCCGCTACGACGCGGCGCACGCGCGCGCGCTGACGCTGTACAACGCCCAGGCCACGCGCGAGGTGGTGCTCAACGAGACGCTGGCGCTGATCGGCGAGAACCCGCTGTTCCCGGTGGCGGTGTTCTACGAGTACGAGGAGTGGGGCGGCGTGCTGCGCGTCGTCGCGGCGCACTGCGCGCCGTCGGACCTGAAATCGGTGCTGCGCATCGACGACGGCCCGGTGGGCCACGTCGCGCGCAGCGGCAAGGCGATGTACTTCGACCGCTTCGACCCCGCCAGCGGCCTGCGCATCGAGACCGGCCTGGCCAGCCTGCAGCCGGCCGCGCTGCTGGTCTGCCCGGTCAGCTACCAGGGGCGGCTGATCGGCGTGCTGGCGCTCGCCGCCTCGGCCGCGCTGACGCCGCGCGACCAGTCCTTCATCGAACGGCTGGGCGCGCAGTTCGCGGTCGCGCTGCACAACCTCGGCCAGCTGCAGGAGCTGAACCTGCTGGCCGAGCAGCTGCGCGTGCGCGGCGAGGACATCCAGGTCAAGAACGCCGAGCTCGAGAAGGCCAGCCGCATGAAGAGCGAGTTCCTCGCCAACATGTCGCACGAGCTGCGCACGCCGCTGAACGCGGTGATCGGCTTCTCGGGCCTGATGAAGGACGGCCTGGCCGGCGACATGAACGCCGAGCAGCTGGAGTACGCCAACGACATCCACGTCAGCGGCAAGCACCTGCTGAGCCTGATCAACGACATCCTCGACCTGTCGAAGGTCGAATCCGGCCACATGCCGCTCGAACTCGGCGCCGCCGAGCCGTCGCACGTGGTCACCAGCGCGATCTCGCTGATGCGCGAGAAGGCCTCGACGCAGCGCATCCGGCTCAACGCGCTGTGCCCGCCCGCGCTGGGCAGCCTGCAGCTCGACCTGCGCAAGACCAAGCAGGTGGTCTACAACCTGCTGAGCAACGCGATCAAGTTCACGCCCGAGGGTGGCGCGGTGACGCTGTCGATGCGGCGCGTCGCGCGCGCCGAGGTCGACGGCATGCTCGAGGCGCCGGACACACGGTTGTTCCGCCCGGCCGAGCGCACGCTGCCGACCTTCCTCGAGATCCGCGTCGAGGATTCGGGCATCGGCGTCGCGCCCGACGGGCTGACGCGGCTGTTCCAGCCCTTCGTGCAGATCGATTCGTCGCTGTCGCGCGAGTACGCGGGCACCGGGCTCGGGCTGATGATGGTCAAGCGGCTGGTCGAGCTGCACGGCGGCGGCCTGATGCTGCGCAGCGTGCCGAACGCCGGCTCGACCTTCACCGTCTGGCTGCCGTGGCGCCCGGCCGGCGACGAGCTGCCCAAGGACGCGCTAGAGCCTGCGCCGCCCGAGCCGCCCGAGCCGCTTCTACCCGCCGAACCGGCGCACCCGCCCGGTGCCGATGCGCCGCTGATCCTGGTGGTCGAGGACGACCCGCGCGCGGCCAGCCTGATGCGCAGCCAGCTCGAATCGAACGGCTACCGCGTCGAGGTGGCCCGCAGCGCCGAGGACGGCCTGTCGCGCGCCGGCCAGCTGATGCCGGCCGCGCTGGTGCTCGACATCATCCTGCCCGGCCGCGACGGCTGGGACATGCTGTCGCAGCTGAAGGACCAGCCCGACACCGGCCACATCCCGGTCGTCATCGTGTCGATCACGGCCGAGGCGCGGCGCGGCTTCGCGCTCGGCGCGTCGCAGGTGCTGACCAAGCCGGTGTCGAAGGAGGACCTGCTGGCCGCGCTGGCCGCGGTGGGCCTGGACGACCAGGCGCCGTCGGCCCGGGTGCTGGTGGTCGACGACGACCCGAAGGCGGTGACCCTGGTCGGCAAGCACCTGCAGGCGGCCGGTTTCGTGCCGCTGCTGGCCTACAGCGGGCGCGAGGCACTGGAGGTGGTGCGCACCCAGCGGCCGGCGCTGATCGTGCTCGACCTGATGATGCCGCAGCTGTCGGGCTTCGACGTGATCGAGGCGCTGCGCGGCAGCGCCGACACCGCCGACATCCCGATCATCGTGCTGACCGCCAAGCTGCTGACGCCGCACGACCGCGCGCTGCTGARCGGCCGCGTGCAGCAGGTGATGGAGAAATCGGAGTTCCAGCCGGCCAGCTTGCTGGCCGAGGTGAAGCGGGCGCTGGCACGAAGGCGAGGGCGACGAGCGTGAGCCGGCGGACCGAGACCGTCACGGCGGCCTCGGCGCCGGCACATCTTCATTTCTGACGAGAGGACGGCATGGCACGCATCCTGGTGGTGGAAGACAACGCGCAGAACCGCAAGCTGGCGCAGCTGGTGCTGCAAAAGGGCGGGCACGAGGTGATCTGCGCCGAGGGCGGCGAGGAGGGCGTGCGGCTCGCGCGTGAGCTGATACCCGACCTAGTGCTGATGGACGTGCAGATGCCCGGCATGGACGGGCTGGAGGCGACGCGGCTGCTGCGCGCCGGGGCCGAGACGGCGCGGCTGAAGATCGTCGCGCTGACGGCGCTGGCGATGAAGGGCGACGAAGAGCGCATCCTGAAGGCCGGCTTCGATGCGTACCTGGCGAAACCCTTCGAGTACGGCGAACTCGTGGGCATGGTGCAGCGGCACCTCGCGTGACCCGCGTGGCCGTACCATCGGCCCCATGAGCAACAAGATCCTGTTCGGCTTCCATGCCGTGACGGTGCGCCTGAAGACCGCGCCCAAATCCATCCTCGAGATCCACGTCGACGCCACGCGCCGCGACCAGCGCATGCGCCAGTTCGTCGAGCGGGCCCGGGAGGCCGGCGCCAAGCTGGTCGACAGCGACGACGAGCGGCTGCACAAGATGTGCGGCACGCACCGCCACCAGGGCGTGGTGGCGCGCGTCGAGGCGGTCGCGATGAGCCACTCGCTGGACGACACGCTGGACGCCGTCGAGGAAACCCCGCTGCTGCTGGTGCTGGACGGCATCACCGATCCGCACAACCTGGGCGCCTGCCTGCGCGTGGCCGACGGGGCCGGTGCGCACGCGGTGGTCGCGCCGAAGGACCATGCGGTGGGCATCAACGCCACCGTCGCCAAGGTGGCCAGCGGCGCGGCCGACACCGTGCCCTACTTCATGGTCACCAACCTGGCACGGACCTTGAATGAGCTGAAGGAACGCAACATCCTGGTCGTGGGCACGTCGGACGATGCGCAGCAGTCGTTGTACGACGTCGACCTGACCGGGCCGGTCGCGCTGGTGCTGGGTGCCGAAGGCAGCGGCATGCGCCAGTTGACCGGCAAGACCTGCGACCTGCTGGTGCGCCTGCCGATGCGCGGTGCCGTCGAGAGCCTGAACGTCTCGGTGGCCAGCGGCATCTGCCTGTACGAGGCGGTGCGCCAGCGCACGCAGGCGTCCCAGTCGTAACCGGAGCTCGCCATGCCGACCCTTGCCGTCACCCACCCGCTCGTCAGGCACAAGATCGGCCTGCTGCGCGAGGCCGACATCTCGACCAAGAAATTCCGCGAGCTGACGAACGAGCTGGCGCGGCTGCTGGCCTACGAGGCCACGGCCGACTGGCCTTTGACCAAGACCACCATCGAATGCTGGAGCGGCCCGGTCGAGATCGACCAGATCAGCGGGCGCAAGGTGACGGTGGTGCCGATCCTGCGGGCCGGGCTCGGCATGCTGGACGGCGTGCTCGACATGATCCCGAACGCCAAGGTCAGCGTGGTCGGGCTGTCGCGCAACCACGAGACGCTGCAGCCGGAGCACTACTTCGAAAAGTTCGTCGGCCACCTGGACGAGCGCACCGCGCTGATCATCGACCCGATGCTGGCCACGGCCGGTTCGATGATCGCCACCATCGACCTGCTGAAGCGGCGCGGCTGCACCGACATCCGCGCGCTGGTGCTGGTGGCGGCACCGGAAGGCGTCGCTGCACTGCAGCAAGCGCACCCCGACGTGCGCTGCTGGACCGCGGCGATCGACAGTCACCTGAACGAGCTGGGCTACATCATCCCGGGCCTGGGCGACGCCGGCGACAAGATCTTTGGGACGAAATAGGGCCCCCCAGTCGCTATCGCTCCTGCCCCCGAGGGGCGCCACGCCAGGGGCCTGGCAAAGCCAGTTCCCCGGCGCGTTGCTTGATGGATCGCTTCGCTGCGCTTGCTCTGGTCCCGTGTTCGTAGCCCGGATGCCAATCCGGGTTCTCCGCACAGAGCCGCTGGTTCGGCGAAGGCGCGGGCGGGCAGGCTGGGGCGCGCCAATCAGGATGGGGCGCCGGAGCTGGCTGGTTTCAAGGCCCGCGCGCGCCAGCGCGCTTCGTGGACTGACTTGTCGCCGACTGTTTGACCACAGCGAGCGAAGCGAGCGGCGGGAGTTTCGGCGACGGGCCTTGAAAGCAGGCAGCGCAGGGCAGTCATCGCCCCCCAGGGCGATGACCGCTCCATCCGGCGCGTCCCAGCCTGCCCGCCCGCGCCTTCGCCCGCGCCTCCGCCGTCGCCGCCTGATGCACCGCAGCAGATATGTTCGACGGATACCCCTTGGCTCGTAGAGCCTGTTCACCAAAGCGTCACCGCTTCGCGCCACACTCCGTCCCTGCGCTGTGCGAGTGTGACGAGAGCGACACCATGGTTAACCCAGCAGCGACCTTGCGTGACATTCAGACCCTTGAAGTACCGCTGTTCGAACCCTATCGTCTGTCGGTGTACGAGGGAGAGCCCCCCATGAAAAGCCCGTTTCGTTTTTGGATGACCGGTGGCATCGCGATGATCGTCGCGGCCCTCGGCGGCAGCCGTGCTTTCGCTTCCGAAGAGCGGATGACACGTTCGAGCGTCAGCCGATTCGGCGTGACCGAGACGGTGCAGCGCATCGAAGCCTGCGCCGAGCGGCACGGCATGCCGGTGCTGGTGCGCCTGCAGCAAAGCATGGGCGAAGACAACGAGCGCCAACGCCTGGTCATCGTGTTCGAGTCATCGCAGGGCGGCACGCCGGTGCTGATGACCAGTTCCGATGCATCACCGGATCTGTTGCTGCGTGTCGTCGTTCAACGCGGCACGAACGGCAACACCGAGGTGCTGCTGCGCGGCGCCGACCTCGACGAGCTGCCGGACGGGTTGTCGCCCGAACTGCTGCACGACCTGGCCGACCTGCCGGCGATGGTCGCCGAAGCCTTGTCCTGATCCGTCAAATCCAGCCGAGGGCGCCTGCCACGGCGCCCAGCGCCACCAGCCACAGCGGGCTCAGCTTCGTCTTCAACATCACCGCCACCGTGATGGCGATCAGCGCCACGGCGCTGAGTTGCCCGCGCACCGGGTCCGACAGGATCCAGCCGGTGGCCAGCAGCAGTCCCAGCGTCAGCGGCGCCAGCCCGGTCGTGAAGGCGCGCACGCCCAGCGTCTCGCGCCGCGAATGTCCCCAACGCGTGGCCCACAGCGCCAGCGTCGTGGACGGCAGCATGATGCCCAGCAGCGTGGCTGCGGCGCCGGCCAGCCCGCCGACGTTGAAGCCGATCACCGCGACGAACAGCACGTTCGGCCCGGGGGCGGCCTGCGCCAATGCGACCGAGGCGGTGAACATGTCGTCGCTGATCCAGTGCTGCTGGCCGACCACGTAGCGGTGCATGTCGGGCGCGGTGGTGATCGCGCCGCCCACCGCCAGCAGGCTCAGCAGCAGGAAGTGGCCGAACAGCGCCAGCAGGTCGGCCGCGCCCAGGCCGTGCAGCCCGAATTCGCTCATTTCTTCAGCCTCCACCAGGCCGCGGCGATGCCCAGCGAGCCGAGTCCCGCCAGCACCCACACCAGCGGCCAGCGCATCAGCGCCACCATCACGAAGGTGCAGGCGCCGATCGACAGGCCGAGCGGCAGGCCCAGCGCATTGCGCTTCAGGCTGGTGGCCAGCTTCAGCGCCGTCGCGATGATCAGCCCCGCCGACACCGCGCCCATGCCGCGCAGCGCGCCGCTGGCCACCGGGTGCTGGGCCGCCTTGGCGTACAGCGCGGCCAGCACCAGCACGATGACCAGCGGCGCGATCATCATGCCGGCCAGCGCGGTGAAGGCGCCGCGCAGGCCGAAGAAGCGGTCGCCGATCATCAGCGACAGGTTGACGATGTTCGGCCCCGGCAGCACCTGGGCCACCGACAGGATCTCGACGAACTCGTCGCGCCCCAGCCAGCGCTCGCGCTCGACCAGCTCGCGCTGGGCCACCGCGAGCACGCCGCCGAAGCCCTGCAGGGCCAGCCGGTTGAAGACGCGGAACAGCTCGGCCAGCGTGGCCGGCCGGCGCAATTCAGCCTCGCTCACCGGATGACCCGCAAGGCTTCCGGGTTCACGAGCTGCGTCGGCGTGCCATTGATGAAGTTGACGACGTTGTCGAACGCCGCGCTGAAATACAGCTCGTAGCTGTCCTGCTCGACGTAGCCGATGTGCGGCGTGCACACCGCGTTCTCGAGCCGCAGCAGCGGATGCCCCTGCAGGATCGGCTCGCTCTCGAACACGTCGACCGCCGCCATGCCGGGGCGGCCGCGGTTCAGTGCCGACACCAGCGCACCTTCCTCGATCAGCTCGGCGCGCGAGGTGTTGACCAGCAGCGCGGTCGGCTTCATGCGCGCCAGGTCATCGGGGGTCACGATGCCGCGCGTGTCGTCGACCAGCCGCAGGTGCAGCGACAGCACGTCGCAGGCCTCGAAGAAGGCCTCGCGCGTGGGGGCCGGGACGTGGCCGTCGGCACGCGCCTTCTCGCGCGAGGCCTCGCTGCCCCACACGGTGACGTGCATGCCGAAGGCCCGGCCGTAGCCGGCCACCAGCTGGCCGATCTTGCCGTAGCCCCACAGGCCCAGCGTCTTGCCCTTGAGCACCATGCCGAGGCTGAAGTTGGGCGGCATCGATGCGGCCTTCAGGCCCGATTGCTGCCACGCGCCGTGCTTCAGGTTGCCGATGTACTGCGGCAGCCGGCGCATCGCCGACATGATCAGGGCCCAGGTCAGCTCGGCCGGCGCCACCGGCGAGCCCACGCCCTCGGCCACCGCGATGCCCAGGCGGCTGCAGGTTTCCAGGTCGATGTGGGGGCCGACGCGGCCGGTCTGCGAGATCAGCTTCAGCTTGGGCAGCTTCTCCAGCAGCTGGCGCGGGAACTGGGTGCGTTCGCGGATCAGCACCAGCACTTCGGCGTCGCGCAGGCGCACCGCCAGCTGGCCGATGCCCTTGACGGTGTTGGTGAACACCTTGGCATTCAGGTGCTCCAGGCGCTGGGCGCACTTGAGCTTGCGGACCGCATCTTGGTAGTCGTCGAGGATGATGATGTTCACGGCTTTGATTGTGCACGCTGGGCACGTTGTCAGCAGGAAGCGCCGGGGAAGGCTAGCATCCGCCCCCACACCCCTACCGGAGACCGCGATGTCCCTCACCATGTACTCGGCCAGCGTGCCGATCTTCCTGCGCACCCTCGGCAACGTCGGCAAGTGGCTGGACAAGGCCGAAGCCCATGCCACCGCGAAGAAATTCGACTTCAGCGTGCTGCTCGGCAGCCGCCTCGCCCCCGACATGCTGCCCTTCACGCGGCAGGTGCAGATGACGGCCGATGCGGCCAAGTTCGGCGCCGCGCGCCTGGCCGGCATCGAGGCGCCGAAGTTCGACGACGTCGAGACCACGCTGCCCGAGCTGCGCGAGCGCATCGCGAAGACGGTCGCCTTCCTCGAGTCGATCCCGTCCGACAAGATCGCCGGCAGCGATGACAAGGACGTCACGATCCCGCGCCGCGACGGGCCGCTGACGCTGAAGGGCGAGGTCTACCTGCGCACCTTCGTGCTGCCCAACTTCTTCTTCCACGCGACGACGATCTACGCGCTGCTGCGCCACAACGGCGTCGAACTGGGGAAAAGCGATTACCTGGGGCCGCTGCAGCCCTGAGGCCGGGTCAGAGCGGGACGAACTCGGTGTCGCGTCCGGCCATCGGGAAGGCGGCATCCAGCTGCTGGCGCACCACCTTGCATTGCTCGGGCGGCAGCACGGCCAGCAGGGTGTCGCTGAGTTCGAGCAGCTCGCCGATGTCGCCCGCGATGCGCAGCTGGCGCTTCAGCAGCGCGGCCGAGGCACCCTGCAGGCCCTCGGCCGCCAGCATGAAGCACTGCTTCATGTCGACGAACACACGCCGGGCCGCGACGCGCGCCAGGCGGTCTTGCGGCATGCCGGTGATGTGTTCGGCGGCATTCGCGTTGAAACTCGGCAGGGGGTGGGCAGTTTTCATGGCGGTGGCGATGGGCATCCGTGGCTTGGCTTTCGGCAGCCGCGCGCCGGGGTGTAGGCGCCAGGTCATTCTGTAAGCGTCGGTGCGGCGCAGATCGCACGAAAAGAGGGGCTTCTCGGGAAGGAACGAACGATGAAATGGCTGCGACGCGGGTTGGGAGTGCTGGTGCTGCTGCTGCTGGCGGGCGTGGCGGCGGGCTGGATCTACGCGCGCCGCACGCTGCCGCAGGTGGACGGCGAGCAGCTGCTGCCGGGGCTTGCGGCTGCGGTGCGCATCGAGCGCGATGCGCTGGGCGTGCCGACCATCCACGCCGCGTCGCGCGAGGACGCGATGTTCGGCCTCGGCTACGTCCACGCACAGGACCGGCTGTGGCAACTGGAGACGCACCGCCGCATCGGCGCGGGCCGGCTGGCCGAGGCCTTCGGCGAGCCGGCCGTCGAGACCGACCGCTTCCTGCGCGCGCTGGGCGTGCGGCGCGCCGCCGCGGCGCAGTGGGAGCGCGCCAGCCCGACCACGCGCGCGGCGCTGCAGGCCTACAGCGCCGGCATCAACGCCTACCTCGACAGCGCGCTGAAGGCGCGCCCGCCCGAGTTCGTGCTGCTCGGCCTGCAGCCGCAGCACTGGACGCCGGTCGACAGCCTGGCCTGGGCCACGATGATGGCCTGGGACCTGGGCGGCAACTGGTCGGCCGAGCTGCTGCGCATGCGCCTGGCGCTGAAGATGCCGGTCGAGCGCATCAACGAGCTGCTGCCGCCGTACCCCGGCGACCCACCGCTCGCGACGGCCGACTATGCCGCGCTGTTCCGCACGCTGAAGGTGGACGCCTCGCTCGGCCGCCAGGCGCTGGCCGGCGCCCCCGAATCGGGCCTGGAGGGCATCGGCTCGAACAACTGGGTGGTTGCCGGGGCGCACACCGAGAGCGGCAAGCCGCTGCTGGCCAACGATCCGCACCTGAAGCTCAGCGCGCCGGCGCTGTGGTACGTCGCGCGGCTCGATGCGCCCGGCTTCAAGGTGGCCGGCGCGACCATGCCCGGGCTGCCGATCGTCGTGCTGGGGCAGAACGAGAAGATCGCCTGGGGCTTCACCAACACCGCGCCCGACGTGCAGGACCTCTACCTCGAACGCATTCGCTCCGACGACCCGGGGCAGTACCAGACCCCCGACGGCTGGGCGCGCTTCGAGCGCTGGACCGAGGTGATCAAGGTGAAGGGCCATGCCGACGTCACGCTGACGGTGCGCGCGACGCGCCATGGCCCGGTGATCTCGGATGCCGGCGGCCCGACCGAGGGCCTGACCGGCCCGCCGAACCAGCCGACCTACGCGCTCGCGATGCGCTGGACCGCCCTCGACCCGGACGCGAGCTCGGTCGATACCGGCATCGGGTTCAACACTGCCGGCTCGGTGGACGAGTTCATCGCGGTGTCGGCCGGCTACGTCGCGCCGATGCAGAACATGGTGGTGGCTGACGTGCAGGGCCACATCGGCGAGGTGTCGGCCGGGCGCGTGCCGGTGCGCAAGCCGGAGAACGATCTGAAGGGCCTGGTGCCCGCGCCGGGCTGGGAGCCGCGCTACGACTGGGCGGGCACGGTGCCGGCCGGCGAGACGCCGCGCGAGGTGGACCCGGCGCGCGGCTGGATCGCGACCGCGAACCAGCGCATCCACGCGCCGGACTACCCGCATTTCCTGACCAGCGAATGGTCGCCGCCCTGGCGCCAGCGGCGCATCGAGCAGTTGCTGGCGGCGACGCCCAAGCACACCATCGCCAGCCTGCGCGCGATCCAGGCCGACGAGCTGTCGCTGGCCGCGCTGAAGCTGCTGCCGGTGTTGCAGCAGGCGAAGTCCGACCATCCGCTCGCCGCCGCGGCGCAGCGCGAGCTGGCCGGCTTCGACGGCACCATGGCGGCTGGCCGTGCCGCGCCGCTGATCCTGTGGGCCTGGACGCGCCAGCTGACGCAAGGCGTGTTCCGCGACGAACTCGGCCCGGCGCTGTACGAGCGGCAGATCGGCGGACGCAGCTTCCGCGAGGCGCTCGAAGGCGTTCTGGAACGCAAGGACGGCTGGTGGTGCGACGACAAGACGACCCCGGCGCTCGAGTCGTGCTCGCAGCAGGTGGACGCGGCCTTCACGCGTGCGCTCGACGAGCTGCAGCAATCGCAGGGCGCCGACGTCGCGCAGTGGCGATGGGGCCAGGCGCACCAGGCGCGCTCGGAGCACCGGCCGTTCAGCCGCGTGAAGCCGCTGGCGCGCTGGTTCGAGCTGCGCACGCCGGTGGGTGGCGATACCTACTCGGTCAACGTGTCACGCGTCGGGCTGAAGCCGGACGCGGCCACCGGCGAGCTGTACCTGGGCGAGCACGGCCCGTCGCTGCGTGCGCTGTACGACCTGGGCGACCCGGCGCGCTCGCGCTTCATGCACTCGAGCGGGCAATCGGGCATCGTGTTCTCGCCGCTGTACCGCAACCTGGTCGAGCGCTGGGCGAACGTGGACGACGTGCCGCTGTGGGGCGGGGTGGCCGAGCACACCTTGAGCTTGCAACCGATGGTGCCAGCGGCGAAGTGACCGACGATTCCCGGATTGGCATCCGGACTACGGTCCGTGCCGCCGATCGAGTCCTGTAGCCCGGATGCCAATCCGGGATTCGTCCATCACTTTCAGCGATTCTGCCGAGCCAGTTGCGCGACGATCTCGGCCGTGCCCAGCACCTGGGCACCCTGCGCAACCAGCGCCGCGTTCTGGCGCACGATGATCTCTTCGGCGCTCAACCCCTTGTCGGGCCAGGTGCCATGGGCATCGCCGGCCAGCGTCACGCCGTAGCCCAGCGCGAGCGCCCCCTGCGTGGTGTGCGTGACGCAGCACTCGCTTTGCAACCCGCACACCAGCACGCGGCGCACGCCGGCCTGGCGCAACACCGCGTGGAGTCCGGTGGCTTCGAAGGCATTCATCGCACGCTTGGACACGCGGGCCTCGTCGCCCAGCGGCGCGACGGCCGGATGCAGTTCCCACCGCGGCGTGCCGGGCACGAAGACGCCATCGTCCTCGCAGTGCTGCACGTGGACCACCGGCACGCCGGCCGCGCGCGCGGCCGCGATCAGTGCCGCCGAATGCCGCAGCAGGCGCGCGCCGTCGGCCATCGCGTCGCAGGCGACGCCGTCGAACGCGCCGGCCTGCAGGTCGATCACCAACAAGGCTTGGTCGGTGCCGCCCATCGTCACATCCATCATCACACCTGCCCGAACAAGGCTTTGCGCTGCGCGGTGTACGTCCACCACGGTGCGGCCGCTGCACCCCGCATGAAATCGGTGGCGGCCATGAAGGTGTCGAGCACGCACGGATCCTGGCGCTGCCCGGTGATCGCGCACAGGCGCTGGTAGAGCACGAAGGCATCCTTGCCGCGCAGGTCCTTCGGCTCCTGGATGCCGATCAGGCGCAGGTCGGCGGCGAGGGCCGGGCCGATGTTGGGCAGTTGTTCCAGTGCCTTGCACTCGGCGGCACTCGCCGCCTTCGGGGCCTTGATGACCACGGCAACCTCCGTCAGCTCAGCATGTTGTTGCGGATCAGGCCGACCGCCAGGCCTTCGAGTTCGAAGTCGACGTCGCCGAACGGCACGACGATGGGTTCGAAATCGGGGTTCTCCGGCAGCAGCTCGATGCTGGTGCGGGTGCGGCGGAAGCGCTTGACGGTGACCTCGTCGCCCAGCCGCGCAACGACGATCTGGCCGTTCTTCGCTTCCTTGGCCTTCTGCACGGCGAGCAGGTCGCCATCCATGATGCCGGCATCGCGCATGCTCATGCCGCGCACCTTCAGCAGGTAGTCGGGGCGGCGCGCGAACAGGCTGGCTTCGAGCAGGTAGGTCTGGTCGATGTGCTCCTGCGCGAGGATCGGGCTGCCGGCGGCGACGCGGCCGACCAGCGGCAGCGTGAGCTGCGACAGGCTGGGCAGCGGCAGGCTGAACTGCTTGCCGCGGCTCTGGTTGAGCGCACGCAATGTGTCAGACTGCAGGCGGATGCCGCGCGAGGTGCCCCCTACCAGTTCGATGACGCCCTTGCGGGCCAGCGCCTGCAGGTGTTCTTCGGCGGCGTTGGCCGACTTGAAGCCCAGCTCGTTCGCGATCTCGGCGCGGGTGGGCGGGGCGCCGGTGCGCTCGATCGCGCTTTGCACCAGGTCGAGGATCTGCTGCTGGCGCTCGGTGAGCTTGGGGGTTTCGATCATCGGAGCCTCTGGGGTTGCGTTCGAGGGTTGCGGACTGAACATCCATCCAGTGACTGTATTTTTATCCAGCTTCGTGAAAAATGCAAAGAACTGACGGGGTCATCGTGGTGCTGGGCACCGGCGGCACGATTGCCGGCACCGCGGCCGAGGCGGGCGACAACATCGGCTACACCGCGGCGCAGCTCGGCGTGGCGCAGTTGCTGAAGGCGGTGCCGGCGCTCGCCGGCGTGCCGCTCGAGGCCGAGCAGGTGGCGCAGGTCGACAGCAAGGACATGGACGATGCGGTGTGGCGTGCGCTGGCCACGCGGCTGGCACATCACCTGGCGCGCCCCGAGGTGGCGGGTGTCGTCGTGACACACGGCACCGACACGCTGGAGGAGACGGCCTGGTTTCTTGAACGCGTGCTGTCGCCGGTCAAGCCGGTGGTGCTGACGGCGGCGATGCGGCCGTCGACCTCGCTGCAGCCGGACGGTCCGCAGAACCTGCTCGATGCCGTGACGGTGGCGCAGCACCCCGCGGCGCGCGGCGTGGTCGCGGTGCTGGGTGGCGTGGTGCATGGCGCGGGTGACGTGCGCAAGGTGCACAGTTACCGCATCGATGCCTTCGACTCGGGCGATGCGGGCCCGGTGGCGCGCATCGAGGAAGGGCGCTTGCGCGTGTTCCGGTCATGGCCGGCCGGTGAGGCCTTGGGCGTTGCGCGGCTCGCTGCCCCGGCGTGGCCGCGGGTCGGGATCGTGCTGAGCCATGCGGGAGTCGATGGCGTGCTGGTCGATGCCTTGCTGCAGCAGGGTGCGCGCGGCATCGTGGTCGCGGGCACCGGGCATGGCACGGTGCATCGCGATCTGGAAGCCGCGCTGCTGCGCGCCCAGGCGGCGGGCGTGCGGGTGATGCGTTGCAGCCGTGTCGCGGCCGGACCGGTGCTGGGTCACCCCGGTGATGTGTTGCCCGCGGGGGGCGAACTGTCGCCTTGCCAGGCGCGGGTCGAACTGCTGCTGCAATTGCTCGGCGGGTGAGGGCGGGTTCAGGCGCGGGCACCTTCCAGCAGCGACACCGCCAGCACCCCGCAGGCGACTGCGAACCACAAGGACACCACGCGTATCGCCACCGCCGCCAGCGCCGCGGTGGCCATGGGCACGTCCGTCGAGCGCAGCACGGCGACGATGGCCAGTTCGGTCGAACCGATGCCACCGGGCAGCATCGACGCAGAACCCACCAGCATCGCGAGCGGGTAGGTCGACAGCGCCGCCAGCCAGCCCGTCATGGCGCCCAACTGCGCCAGCAGCAAAGCGAACGACAACGCCGACGCGCTCCAGGCGGCCAGGGCCAGCAACAGGCTCAGGGCGAGGTCCGGCGCGGTCCACCAGGCGCGGGAACCCGCCAGGCCATCGCGCACGCCGCGCAGCAGCCGGGCAAGGCGCGGATGTCCGCTGCGCTCCATGCGTTCCGCGGCGCCTGTCCAGCCCCGCGGCCAGCACGCCAGCCCGACGATCAGTGCCAGCAGCAGCCCGACGAACGCGGCTGCCACCACCAGCAGGCCGGGTTGCGTCAACGTCAGGCAGGCCAGCAGCAGCACGGCGACCAGGTCGGTCGCGCGTTCGAACAGGAAGGCCGAGAACACCTGAGGTCCTTGCACGCCGTGCGGCGCGTGGTAGCGGATTCGCACCAGCTCGCCGAGCTTGGCCGGGCTGATGGTGAAGGCGAAGCCCGCCAGATAGGCGAGCAGCCCGTGCCACGGCCCGAGGCGGTGCGGAAAGTTTCGCAGCAGCCAGCGCCATCGCGCATAGCGCAGACCGTACGACAGCAACGACAAGCCCAGCAACACCGGCAGGAGCTGCAGCAGCGCAGGCAGTGCATGCCGCAGTTGCGCGCCCGAGCCCAGCCACGCGAGCACCGCGCCGTAGGCGGCGGTCAGGCCGAGCAGCGCCAGCAAGGCGCGTGCTGCGACCGTCCGGAGCATGGGCCTGGGCTCCTTGCCGGCGGGCGGAGCAGGTCGGGTCGCAGGGAAGGGCGAAGGCATCGAGGCAGGGGACGGGGCGGGGGGGCGGGTCGGGTCCGGACTCACGGACAATGCTCGCCGTGATCAGGCATTTTCTCACCCGGCAGTTCCTGCGCTTCCTCGTGGTCGGCGCGACCGCGGCTGCGCTGCATTGGTGTGCCAGGTGGCTGCTCAGCCGGTGGCTGTCGTTCGGCACGGCCGTGGCCCTGGCCTATGGCATCGGGCTCGCGACGGCGTTCTGGCTGAACAGCCGCCATGTCTTCCCGGCCTCTTCCAGGCCGAAGCGCACGCAGGCGCGCGATTTCGTTCTGGTGAACCTGCTGTTCTTCCCGGTCGTCTGGAGCGCCGCGCTGGGCGCCGATGCGGCATTGAAGGCCGCCGGCATGCAGCGCCACACGCAGGAACTCGCCCATGCCTTCGCCGTCGCCTTGCCGACGGTTTTCAGCTTCCTCATCTACAAGTTCTTCACCTTTCGCACGGGGCTGCATGCAGAACCATGAGTTGTCGGCGCTGTACCGCATCCGCTTCGCCGAAGCCGGCCTGGCGCGCAAGAATGCCATCTGGCAGGTTGTCTGCCGCGACTTCCTGCAACGCCATGTGAAGCCTTCGGACACCGTCGTCGACGTGGCCTGCGGCCATGGCGAGTTCCTGAACAACATCGTGGCGGCCCGCAAGCTGGCGGTCGACCTGAACGAGGACGCTCGGCGCTTCCTGCAACCCGGGATCGCCTTCCACCTGGCCGATGCCACGCGCCTGGGCGCCATCGTGGAGCGGGAGGCGGACGTGGTGTTCACCTCGAACTTGCTGGAGCACCTGCCCGACAAGAAGGCGCTGGAGCAGTTCCTGGACAACGTGCTGCAGGCGCTGAAGCCGGGCGGGCGCTACCTGATCCTCGGCCCCAACCTGCGCTACCTGCCGGGAACGTACTGGGACTTCTACGACCACCACCTGGGGCTCACCCACCTTTCGCTCACCGAGGTGTTGCGGCTCAAGGGCTTCGAGGTCGAGCGCTGCATCGACCGCTTCCTGCCTTATTCGACCCAGGGGGCGCTGCCCACGCACCCATGGCTGGTCCGGGCCTACCTGCGCTTTCCCTGGGCCTGGAGGCTGCTCGGCAAGCAGTTCTTCATCGTCGCCCGCAAACCGGGCGGCTGATCAGCCCGCGGCCTCGCGGGCCAGGCGCCGGCCGAAGGCGATGCTCTCCGAAATGCCGCGGTCTTCGGGGTAGTAGTGCGATGTGTCGGCCACCCACAGGCCCGTCACCGGCAGCCGGGCCGGGGGCAGCCGGTCCAGGAAGCCGGGTTCGCAGATGGGCTGCGCGTACCGGTAGCGGCTGGCGTGCACCGCCACGAAGTCTTCGTCGCGCAGCGCCGGATTCAGGGTCAGGAGGTAGCGCCGCACCTTGGCGATGAAGGCCGCGTCCGGCTCGCCGTACATCGGGTGCTCGCCCGGCACGTAGAAGGGGACGTACACCACGTGCGCACCGTCCATCGGGCGCAGGTTGGTGTATTCGACCAGCCCGGGAATGTCCATCCGGGGGTCGTTCACGTTGACCCAGAAGTTGCCGCTCAGCGGCTTCGCGAGCTTCACGATCACGCAGACGACGGCGATGTTCTTCAAGGCGTCGAACTGGGCCCGCAGCGCGGGCGGCAGCGCCGGGATCAGGCGCGACACGTACGGCAGCGGAACGGTGCTGACCACGGTGTCGAAGCCCTGCACCTGCCCGTCCACCCTCACGCCGCTGACCCGGCCGGCCTCGATCGTCACCTCCTGCACCGGCGATTCCAGCCGCACTTCCCCGCCGTTGGCGACGATGCTCGCGCACATCGCGTCCAGCAAGGTGTCCGAGCCGCCTTGCAGGTGGCCGAGCCGCTCGTGCATGAGGCCGGCGCGCGAACTGCCGATGCGCCGGATGCGGCTCCAGATCCAGGCCGCGGACAGGTTGTGCGCATGCCCGTGGAACTTGAAGTCGAACAGGCGGCGCCACAGCGTGTCATAGGCTTGCGTGCCGATCCAGCGGCGTATCCATTCGGTGGCCTCCAGCCGGTCGAGCGGGCGCCAGTTGCGCCGCTTGATCGACACGAAGGCATGCAGCGCGCAGCGCAGCTTGGAGAGCCAGCCCAGCCCGCGGAACTTGAACAGCGCGACCGGGTTGCCCCAGGGCTGCAGCCGCCCCTGGTACCAGTAGGCCATGCGGGTCTCGACCCAGCGCATCCGGTCTGCCAGTCCGAGCTCGTCGAGCAACTGCAGGAAGGCCGTGTCGGAGGTGCAATGAAAGTGGTAGTAGCGCTCGATGCGCAGCCCGTCGAAATCGAAGCACGCAGCCATGCCGCCCAGGCGGTCGTCGGCTTCGAAAACCACCGGCCGGTGCCCGTCCCGCGCCAGCTGGTAGGCCACGGCCAGGCCCATCGGGCCGGCACCCAGCACGGCAATCCGTTTCGTCATCGCAGGCCTCAGAACTCGAGCACCACCCGGCCGTAGACCGGGTCGTTGAAGGTCTGGTCGATGGCGCTCGCGAACGGCGTGGCTTGCACCCCGAACAGCGTGGGCCAGTCGATCAGTTCGAACTCGTCCCTGGCCGTCAGCGCGGCCAGCTGTTGTGTCGTGAAGGGCGGATTGCGGTCGAACAGGCCCCAGGTCCACAGGGCGGCATGGAACAGCCGGTACGGCATCCTGACGATGGCCGTGCGGGCTCCGGTGGCCTTCCTGATCGCGCGAATGATGTCGATGTAGTCGATCTTCTCGCGCCCGGAGATGTTGAACACGCCCTGCGTGCCGCTGCCTTCGACGCAGCTGGCGATGATGTTGCAGAAGTCGCCTGCGTACAGCGGTTGGCGCATGTAGCGGCCGTGGCCGGGAATCGGGAAAACCGGCACCCGCGCCATGAAGCGCGCCAGCCAGCCCAGGTGCTTGCGGTCGAACCAGCCGAACATCAGCGTCGGGCGCAGGATGGTGCCGGGGATCCCGCTGTCGCGCACCAGCGCCTCCTGCTGCTTCTTGGTGTCGGTGTAGAAGTCTTCGGCCCCCGATTCGACGACCGACGAGCTGATGTGCACCAGGCGCCCGACGCCGTGCAGGCGCATGACCTCCAGCACACGGGCGGTGGACTGCACGTTGTTGCGTTCGAACTCGCGCCGGTCGGACCCGCCGATCTGCGCCTGCAGCATCACCACCGCGGCGGCGCCGGCAAAGTGGCGCGGCCAGTCCTGCGCGCCGGCGGGTTCGGCCAGGTCGACGAGCTCGGCGGTGACGTCGGGGTGCATGCGGCGCAGGATGCCCAGGTTCGCGGCATGCTTGTCCAGCACGACGATCTGCGTGAAACCGCGGGCCTTCAGGCGCGGCACGAGGTTTTGTCCGACGAGGCCGGCCCCGCCGGGAAGGATGATCCTGGTGTTCATGTCGGCGTGCCTGCGGTCATGGGGTGCTCGTGTCGAGGCCGGTCGGGCGGGGCAGGTGGCGCCTGAAGCTGACCGTGTAGTCGTCGTGCCAGCCCGGCATCAGCCCGACCGTCTCCAGCTGGATGGCGACAACGCGGCGGCGTTCGTCCAACCGGGCCTCGAACAGCGCGGCCACGTCTTCGGTCGACTGCAGCAGGGGAGACAGCATGAAGCCGCTTTCGGCCATCCGGCTGCCCAGGGGCCAGACCCGCTCGCTGCCGTCGGCCAGCATCGTTCGCAGGAACAACTGCGGCGGCTTGTACAGCAGGGCGGCCAGCCTGCCGGCCCAGGTAGGACGCAGCGTGACGGTCGCGAACAGCGGCATTCCGGGCGGAACCGGCAATGGCTGCCCGAGGGTGCCACGGGCGGCCAGGGGCGCCTCGAAATGGCTGTGCGCGGCGGGCATGCTGCGAGCACCCAGCACCAGCCAGGGCCCCTGCCGGCGCAGCAACGCGTAGTTGTCCAGCAACGCCGGCAGGCTGGAACCACCGTCGAGCGCGGGCAGGCGGCCGTCGATGGATTGCAGCCGATAGAGCAACTGGCGCGGCGCCCCCGGCCGGCGCAGGTGCGCTTCGTCCAGGCGGGCGAGCGCCGGCGTGTAGGCCACGTAGCTCTGCAGCGTCGGGCGAGGCGACCACGGCAGCGCCTGCGCCAGCACGCACGATTGATCGTTGGGGTAGATGTCGGTGTCGGCCTGCGGCAGGTCGCCGAGTGCGCACCCGGCGCGGATCGAGCGCACAGCCGCGTCGTAGCGGTCGGCCCAGCGGCCCGGCCTGGCGTTCGAGACGCGCAGGCTCAGCGGGTTGGAGGGGGCGCCGGCGAAGGCCTCCTGGCCCTGCCTGGCACGGTCGGCGGCATCCAGCGCGCACACCGCGCCGGCGACCAGCAGGATCGCCACCGGCCAGCGGCGGGTGGGGGGGGCCGCCGACAGGGTCGGCCACAGCAGGCTGACTGCAGCCACCAGGTTGATCGGGGCGATCAATGCATGGCCGTCCTGGCGCACGAAGGCGGCCTTGAACGAGAGGAAGAGGAACAGGCCCGTGATGCTTGTCGTCGCGACGCGCCGGCTGACCGGCATCTGCCGCTGCATGGCCAGTGCGGCCAGCAGGGCCGCGGACGGCACACCGAACAGCAGCAGCTCGATCGCGGGACCCTCGAAGGCCATGCCGTCGCTGTAGCCGGACACGATCTCGCCCATGGTGCCGGCGTAGGCCAACAGGTCAGGCAAGGCTTGCCCGGCCAGCGTCCAGAAGGCCGCCAGTGCGACCAGGGGGACGCCGGCTGCCAGCGCTGCGAACGCCGGGCGCCGCGCATGCAGCAAGGCGGCGGTTCCCACCGCCACGGCAAGAACACACATCACGGCCAGCGAGCCTTTCACCAGCGGGAGCAATCCGCAGGCGATCCAGGCCAGCACCAGCACCGGCAGGATCGGGGGCGCAGCTTTGCCCGGCTCGCCATGCAGCCACGACAGCAGCGCCAGGGTGGCCAGCAACGGCAGCGTGAGCAGCAGGCTGTCCGCACCCGCCAGCAGCAGGAAGAAGGCGATGCCGGCCAGGGCGGCTGCGCGGCCTTCGCGACGGCGCAGCAGCACCGCCAGGCACAGCAGGTACACGACGGCCACCAGGCCTGAACCGGCCAGCATGCGCGACAGCGTCGCCGGGTCGTAGACGTGCGTGAACACACTCGCATACGGGCCGAACGTGAACACGATCTCGCGTCCGAACGCGAGCTGGTGTGCCACGGCCTGGTTCAACGCGTACATCCAGGAGCCGTCGATGCCGGCGCGCGGCATGAAGGGTGCCAGCGGCACGCAGGCGTCGATGACCAGTAGCGCGATCAGCGCGAAGACGGCGTACCGCAACGCCGCGAAGGCCCCAGTGCGCGACAGTGGCATGGCTCAGAGGTTCATTCGGTGGAAGATGAAGCGGGGCAGATGCCGGATCACCATCATGATCAACGCCCAGCGACCCGGTGCGTACACCACCGGCCTGCCTTCGGCGATGCCTCGCACGATGCGCTGCGCCACGCCGTGCGGGTCGGCCAGCCGGGCGCCGGCGGCCTGCAGGTGGGCCGTCATCGGCGTGGCCGTCGGGCCGGGCTTGACCAGCACGACCTTGACCGCCTGCCCGGCCAGCCTGTGCTGCAGGCCTTGCGCATAGCGGGCGACCAGGCCCTTGGCCGCGCCGTACACATAGTTCGACCTGCGCCCGCGGTCCCCGGCCACCGAGCCGATCAGCGCCAGCGTGCCCCCGCCGGCGCGCGACATCGCCTGCACGAACGCTTCGGCGAACAGCGCGGGCGAGACGGCGTTGACGAGCAGTGCCTGCTGGTTGGCGAGCRGGTCCGACTCGCAGCGCGCCTGGTCGGGCAGCAAGCCGTGGGCGATCAGCACGATGTCCGGCACGCCCGTGGCGGTGATGTCGTCGACGCAGCGGCCGATGGCCGCGGGGTCGAGGAAGTCGGCCGTGACGATGCGGACGACGGACCCGGGGCTGCGCACCCGAAGGTCGGCGGCCACGGTCTCGATGCCGGCGGGGTCGCGGCCGATCAGCGTCAGCTCGACCGCCCCGGCCTCGACCCACAGCCGCGCACAGTGCCGTGCGATGCCCGATGTGGCGCCGACGATGGCGATCCTGTTCATTGCAGGCCCAGGCGCCGAGATTGCCCGGACGCAAACTTGCCGCTGGCATGCCAGCGCGCGCGGGTGGCCTCGAAGTCGGTCCAGCGCGGATAGCCGGTGCGGAACGTGGCCTGGCTCATGCGTGCGTCCTTGGCCAGGTAGTGCCGGCCGCCGTGCGACAGCACGATCGGGTCCAGCGCGTCGAGCAGCGCGAAGGCGGCTGGTTCGGCCTTGAAGTCGACCGCCAGCGTCCAGCCTTCGCCGGGGAAGGACAGCGGATGCGCATTGCCGGGGCCGAACGCCTTCAGCACCGCCAGGAAGGCCCCGCAACCGCTTGCCGAGATGCGTCCCAGCACCTCGCGCAAGCCTTGCATCGCGCCGTCGCGCGGCAGCATGAACTGGTACTGCAGCAGTCCGCCTCGCCCATACAGGCGGTTCCAGTCGGCCAGCCGGTCGAGCGGGTGGAAGAAGGGTTCGAATGCCACCCGACGCGTGCTGCGTCCGGCTTGCCAGCGGTGGTAGCAGAGCTGGTTGAAGACCCGTCCCGTGGTGCGCGACATCAGGGCCGGCGGCATGTCGAACGGCACCCGGTGCGCGTTGCGGTCCTGCACCTGGAGCGGGCCGTCGGCCGCGTGTTCGCCGAGCATGAGCAGCGACCGGCCGAGCGAGCTCCCGCGGGCGAGGCAGTCGATCCAGGCGACCGAGTAGGCAGCCCCTGCATGTTCCGCGAACCCGGCCAGCACGGCGTCGAGCCCGGGCATCTTCAGCGTCGTCTCGATCATCTCGCTGCTGCGGATCCGCTTCAGCCGCACGCTGGCCGACAGGATCACGCCGGTCAGGCCCATGCCGCCGCAGGTGGCGGCGAACAGGTCGGCGTGCTCGGTGGGTGAGGCCTGAACCCGCTCGCCATTGCCGAGCAGCAGCTCGATGCTGTCGACGTACCGGCTGAAGCTGCCGTCGAGGTGGTGGTTCTTGCCGTGCACGTCGCTCGCGATGGCGCCGCCGAGCGTCACGAAGCGGGTGCCGGGCATCACCGGCAGGAACCAGCCGCGGGGCACGAACACGCGCAGCAGCTCGGCCAGCGAAGTGCCGGCGGCGCAGCGCAGCACGCCGCTTGCCGGGTCGAAGGACTGCAGGCCCTCCAGCTGCCCCATGCACAGCATGTGCGGTGCCAGGCTGCTGTCGCCGTAGCTGCGACCCAGGCCGCGGGCGATCAGCGTCGGTGTCGCAGCGATCGCGTCGGCGCACTGGTCCGGGGTGGCCGGGAAGCTCAGCCGGGCGTCGATCTCGGGGTGGCGTCCCCAGCCGTGCATGTTCATGGCACGAGCGCTGCCAGCGCGAACACGGCCACCAGGCAGAGGGCCACGACCCAGCTGGTGCGATCGGTCACGGCAAACACGATCGGGTCGTCGTGCATCTCGCCGCGGTGGGCGATCAGCCAGGTGCGCGAGATCCAGAACAGCAGCAGCGGACAGGCCAGCCAGATGAACTTGGGCGACTGGTACAGCTCGGCGGTGTGGGCATCCTGGATATACAGCGCCAGCACCAGCACCGCGATGTAGCCGGCACTGGGGCCGAAGCTCGCCACGATCTCCAGGTCGCCCGCCCGGTATCCGCGGCCTTTCAGCGGGGTGTCCTGGCCGAGCTGGCGTGCGTCGCTCAGCTCGCTGAACCGCTTGACGAAGGCCAGGCTGCAGAAGATGAAGACCGAGAAAGTCAGCAGCCAGAACGACATCGGCAGGTGCAACGCCGCGGTGCCAGCAATCACGCGCAACGTGTACAGGCCGGCCAGCAGCACGACGTCGAGGAGCGGCACCTGCTTGAAGCGCAGCGAGTAGCCCACGGTCAGCGCGAAATAGGTGGCCAGGGTGGCGGTGAACGTGGGCGGCAGCAGCGTGGCCGACAGCGTGAAGGCGCTCGCCACGAGCAGCGGGGCCAGCAGCCAGCCGTGCAGCAGGCCGGCCATGCCGGCGGCGAACGGCCGCCGGCGCTTGCGGGGATGGAGACGGTCGGCGGCGACGTCGACCAGGTCGTTGCCGAGGTAGACGCCGGACGCCGTCAGGCAGAACGCCACGAAGGCCAGCAGGCTCTGCATCGCCGGACCTGCATCGCCATAGCGGTGCGCGGCGAGCAGCGGCACGAAGACCAGCAGGTTCTTCAACCACTGGTGGGGCCGCATGGCCTGCCACAGGGCGCGCCGGAGAGGGGGGCGGCCGGTGGCAATCACCCGCTCGACCGACGCGACGGCCCGGGCGCGCTGCACCATCGACGGCGAATCGCTGACCACGTGGGCGACACGCGCGGCCGCCCACACGGCGAGGTCGGCCGCATCGTTGCCGACATAGTCGAAACCGCGTTCGCCGTGCAGGCTGACCAGCAGGTCGCGCTTGTACCGGCCCTTCAGGTTGCGGACGCTGTCGCTGGCGAGCACGGCATCGAACAGGCCCAGGTGTGTCGCGATCTGGTCGGCCAGCGCCTGGTGGCTGGCGGTGGCCAGCACCAGCGAGCGGCCACGGGCCCGTTCGGCGCGCAGCCAGTCGAGCAGTTCTTCGTTGTAGGGCAGCGAGGCCGCGTCGATGGTGGTCACGCCGGCCAGCCGGGCCTTCAGCGTGTGCCGACCGCCGCCCAGCCAGCGCAGCAGTGCCAGGCCGAGCAGCGGCTGGCGGGTGACGAAGCTGTTGGCCGTCTCGACCAGCAGGTCCGTCCTGATCAGCGTGCCGTCGAGGTCGACGACCAGCGGGACCTCAGCGAGCCGTGTCATCGGGCGGGATCGGGCAGGAATGCATGCGGCGAGATCGGTTGCAGACGGCGCCGGTGGCAACGTGCCCGACCGTGCCCTGCGGCCGTGCAATTCTAGTCACCACGCCCGGGGCGCGCGGCCCGCGGGCGGGCGAAATTCAGGCCACCGTCAGCGTCACGTCGACATTGCCGCGCGTCGCGTTCGAGTACGGGCAGATCTGGTGCGCCGTGTCGACGATCTGCTGCGCGACCGAGCGCTCGACGCCCGGCACGGTGATCGTCATCGCGACCTGGATGCCGAAGCCTTGCGGGATCGGGCCGATGCCGACGCTGGCGGCGATCGACGTGTCGGCCGGCAGCGCGACCTTGTGCTTGCCGGCCGCGACCTTCATCGCACCGATGAAGCAGGCCGAGTAGCCGGCAGCGAACAGCTGTTCCGGGTTGGTGCCGACGGCGCCGTTGCCGCCCAGTTCCTTCGGCGTGGTCAGGCGCAGGTCGAGCACGCCGTCGGACGACTTGGACGTGCCTTCGCGGCCGCCGGTGGAGGTGGCGTGGGCGGTGTACAGGACTTTCTCGAGGCTCATGGTGTCTTCCTTCAGTTCAGGAGTGGGGTAGGGGAAACAACGGGGATACAGCGTTCACGCATGCGCCGCATCGGGCGCGTCATCGAGCAGTTGCTGGCGCAGCTGCTGCAGGCGTTGGGTCAGGTCGGTGAGTTCGGCAACGCTGCAGCCGCTGGCCTGGGCCAGCTGCGCCGGCACGCTGCGCGCCTGCTGGCGCAGCGCGCGTCCTTCGGGCGTCAGGCTGACGATCACGCGGCGTTCGTCGTCGGCGGCGCGCTGCCGCTGCACCCAGCCGGCAGCTTCCATGCGCTTGAGCAGCGGGGTCAGCGTGCCGGAATCGAGGAACAGGCGCTCGCCGAGTTCGCCCACCGTCAGCGCATCGCGCTCCCACAGCACCAGGAACGCCAGGTACTGCGGGTAGGTGAGGCCCAGCGGGGCCAGCAGCGGCTTGTACAGCTTGGTCATCGCGAGCGACGTGGAATACAGCGCGAAGCAGACCTGGTTGTCGAGCTGCAGCCAGTCGGTGCCCGCCGGCAGCGCGGGGGCGCTGGCGGGGCTGCGACGGGAGCGGTGGGTGGATGCCATGGGGTGAACTGTATCTTCGATCTCTCAATTGAATTGTGTGCAATCAATTGACCGCGTTCGCGGTGCGGATTTGATTCCCGGATGCCAATCCGGGGATCAAACCCTCACCCCGCGTTGAGGGTGTCGATCTCGGTGGTCAGCTCGAGCCAGCGGCCTTCGGCGGTCTCCAGCTCGTCGCCCAGTTGCTTCAGGCGCTTGCCTTGCTCGACACGCTGTGCCGGGCTCAGGTCCGGACGGCCCGAAGCTTCCTCGATGTTGGCCTTCTCCTGCGTCAGCGTCGCGATGCGCTTTTCCAGCGTCGCCAGCTCGGTGCGCAGCGGCTTGGTCAGCTCGGCCTGCTTCTGGCGCTGCTGCCCGGCGGCCTTGGCATTCTTCGGCGCAGCGGCGGCCGCTGCCTCGGCCTTCTTCGCCTTGACCTTGGCCGAGCCCGCCTCGCGGGCCTCCTTGGCCATCTCGCGCGAGGTTTCCAGCAGCCACTTCTGGTAGTCGTCCAGGTCGCCGTCGAACGGCTTCACCGCGCCGTCGCTGACCAGCCAGAACTCGTCGCACACCTCGCGCAGCAGCGCGCGGTCGTGGCTCACCAGCATCACCGTGCCCTCGAACTCGTTCAGCGCCATCGACAGCGCCTCGCGCGTCGTCAGGTCCAGGTGGTTGGTCGGCTCGTCCAGCAGCAGCAGGTTGGGGCGCTGCCACACCAGCATCGCCAGCACCAGCCGCGCCTTCTCGCCGCCGCTCAGCGAGCCCACGGCCTGGCCCACCATCTCGCCGACGAAGCGGAACGAGCCCAGGAAATCGCGCAGCTCCTGCTCGCGCGCCGCCGGCCCGACGTCGCGCGCCAGCCGGATCATGTGCATCAGCGGCCCGTCGTCCAGCGACAGCACGTCCAGCTCCTGCTGCGCGAAGTAGCCGATCGACAGCCCCTTGCCTTCGGTGACCTCGCCGGCCACCAGCGGGATCTCCTTCGCGATCGTCTTCACGAGCGTCGATTTGCCCTGGCCGTTGGCGCCCAGGATGCCGATGCGCTGGCCCGCCAGCACCGAGCGGTTGACGTTGCTGACGATGGGCACGCCGTTGTAGCCGCAGGCCATCACCGAGAACGCCAGCATCGGGTTCGGCAGCGACACCGGCTCGCGGAACTCGAACTGGAAGTCGCTGCTGGTCAGCACCGGCCCGAGCTTCTCCATGCGCGCCAGCGCCTTCACCCGGCTCTGCGCCTGCTTGGCCTTGCTGGCCTTGGCCTTGAACCGGTCGATGAACTTCTGCAGGTGCGCCATGCGCTCCTGCTGCTTCGCGAAGTTGGCCTGCGCCTGCATCAGCCGCTCGGCCCGCATCTCCTCGAACGCGGTGTAGTTGCCGGTGTAGCGCGTGAGCCGCGTCTCGTCCAGGTGCAGCGTCACCTTGGTGATCGCGTCGAGGAACTCGCGGTCGTGGCTGATCACGATCATCGTGCCCTCGTAGCGCTGCAGCCAGGCCTCCAGCCAGACCAGGGCATCGAGGTCCAGGTGGTTGGTCGGCTCGTCGAGCAGCATCAGGTCGGCCGGGCACATCAGCGCACGCGCCAGCTGCAGCCGCATGCGCCAGCCGCCCGAGAAGCTGTTGACCGGCTCGTCCAGCTGGTCGATGCGAAAGCCCAGGCCCATCAGCAGCGCCTGCGCGCGCGGGCGCGCCTCGAAACCACCGGCCTCGGCGATCAGCTGGTGCGCATCGGCCATCGCATGGCCGTCGTCCGCCGCTTCGGCCGCGGCCAGGGCCTGGTTCGCCGCGTTCAGTCGGGTGTCGCCTTCGAGCACGAAATCGGTCGCCGAATCGCTGGTCTCCGGCATCGACTGCGCCACCTCGCCGACCAGCCAGCGCGGCGGGATCGACACGTCGCCCGCATCCGACTGCAGCCGGTGCGTCAGCAGCGAGAACAGCGACGACTTGCCGGCGCCGTTGCGCCCGACCAGGCCGACCTTCTCGCCGGGCTGCAGCGTGACGCTCGCGTCCTGCAGGACGATCTTGGTGCCGCGGCGCAGCGTGACGTTCTTGATGACAATCATGGGATCAACTCAATTCACAACAAACGGGAAAAAGCATGAGAAACGGCACAACGCAGGGCCTGACCACCCAGTTGCTGCACGCCGACCGGCATGGCGGCGTCGAGCATGGTGCCACGCACAAGCCGCTGCACACCTCGTCGGCCTTCGGCTACGAGACGGCGCGTGAACTGGTGTCGGTATTCCAGGGCGAACGCAGCGGCCACGTCTACGCGCGCCAGGGCAACCCGACCAACAACGCGCTGGAAGCCAAGGTGACGCTGCTCGAAGGCGGCATCGGCACGGTGACCTTCGCCACCGGCATGGCGGCCATCGCGTCGCTGCTGCTGGCGCTGCTCAAGCGCGACGACCACATCGTCGCCAGCCGCTTCCTGTTCGGCAACACCGCCAGCCTGCTGAACACACTGGAGGGCCTGAGCTGCGGGCTGACGCTGGTCGATGCCACCGACGCCGCCCAGGTGGCGCAGGCGGTGACGCCGCGCACCCGGCTGGTGTTCGTCGAGACCATCGCCAACCCGGGCACGCAGATCCCCGACCTGGAAGCCATCGGCACGCTGTGCCGCGAACGCGGGCTGCTGTACGTGGTCGACAACACGATGACCACGCCCTACCTGTTCCGCCCGTCGGCGGTCGGGGCCGGGCTGGTCGTCAATTCGCTGACCAAGTCGATCGGCGGCCATGGCAATGCGCTGGGCGGCGCGGTGACCGACACCGGCCTGTTCGACTGGACCCGCTTCGCCAACATCGCCGAGCCGTACAAGAAGGGCGACCCGCGCGGCTGGGGCCTGCTGCAGATCCGCAAGCGCGGGCTGCGCGACGTCGGTGCCACACTGGGCGCCGACGCGGCGCACCGCATCGCCACCGGAGCCGAGACGCTGGCGCTGCGCATGGACCGCGCCTGCGACAACGCGCTGCGCCTGGCCGGCTGGCTGGCCGCGCAGCCGGGCGTGCGGCGCGTCAACCACCCGGGCCTCGAGAGCCATCCGCAGCACGCCACCGCGAAGCGCTGGTTCAAGGCCGGCGGCGCGCTGATGAGCTTCGAGCTCGACGATTCGCGCGATTGCCTGGCCTTCCTCGACCGGCTGCAGCTGGTCATCAAGTCCAGCCACCTGGGCGACAACCGCACGCTCGCGATCCCCGTCGCGCACACCATCTTCTGGGAGATGGGCTCGCAACGGCGGCAAGCGATGGGCATCGCGGATTCGCTGATCCGCGTGTCGGTGGGGATTGAAGACCATGAGGATTTGCGCGCCGACTTCGAACAGGCGCTGGCGGCCGGCTAGCGATTCCAGCGCGCGAGCGCCTCGCGCGTGACCAGCAGCACCTGGTCGTCGCCGGCGCTGGTGTCCAGCCACGCCACCTCGAGCTTGCGGAAGGCGTGCTCGAAGTGCGGGCGCTCGTTGCCGATCTCCAGCAGCAGCACCGCGTCGGGGGTCATCTTCGCCGGCGCGTCGCGCAGGATGCGCCGCACCAGGTCCATGCCGTCGTCGCCGCCGGCCAACGCCAGCGCGGGCTCGTGGCGGTATTCCTCGGGCAGCGCCGCCATGCTGCTGCTGTTGACGTAGGGCGGGTTGCACAGGATCAGGTCATAGGGCCCGCGCACGCCGGCCAGCAGGTCGGACTGCAGCAGCGTGATGCGCTTGCCCAGCTTGTGCTTGTCGACATTGATGCGCGCCACCGCCAGCGCGTCGTCGGAGATGTCGGCCGCATCGACCACGACCTCGGGGTAGGCCATCGCGGCGATCACCGCCAGGCTGCCGTTGCCGGTGCACAGGTCGAGCACCTGGTGCGTCTGGTCGGACAGCCATGCATCGAGCGTGCCTTCGCCCTCGCCATCGGCCAGCAGCTCGGCGATGAACGAGCGCGGCACGATGCTGCGCTCGTCGACGTAGAACGGCACGTTCTGCAGCCAGGCCTCGCGCGTCAGGTAGGCGGCCGGGCGGCGCGAGCGGATGCGTTCGTCGACCAGCGCGACGGCGGTGGCCTCTTCCTCGGCCGACAGCTCGCGCTGCGCCTCGGCTTCCAGCGCATCCAGCGGCATGCCCAGCGCCCACAGCACCAGCCAGGCGGCTTCGTCGAACGCGTTGGTCGTGCCGTGCCCAAACGAAACGCCCGCCGTCTTGAGGCGGGCGCTCTGCGCAGTGATGAGATCGATCAGCTTCATAGGAGCAAGCCTTCCAGCGTCTTGCGGTAGATGTTCTTCAACGGGTCGAGGCTCGCCACCTCGACGTGCTCGTCGATCTTGTGGATGCTGGCGTTCAGCGGCCCGAACTCGACCACCTGCGGGCAGATCTTCGCGATGAAGCGGCCGTCGGAGGTGCCGCCGGTGGTCGACAGCTCGGTGCGCACGCCGGTCTCCGACAGGATGGCCGCGCCCATCGCCTCGCTCAGCTCGCCCACCGGCGTCAGGAAGGGCTCGCCGCCCAGCGTCCAGGCCAGGTCGTAGCGCAGCCCGTGCGCATCGAGCACCGCGTGCAGCCGCGATTTCAGCGAATCGGGCGTCGACTCGGTCGAGAAGCGGAAGTTGAAGTCGACCACCACCTGGCCGGGGATCACGTTGGTGGCGCCGGTGCCGCCGTGGATGTTCGACATCTGCCAGCTGGTGGCCGGGAAGTAGCGGTTGCCCTGGTCCCATTCGACGGCGCACAGCGCGGCCAGTGCCGGCGCGGCGCGGTGGATCGGGTTGTCGGCCAGGTGCGGGTAGGCGATGTGGCCTTGCACGCCATGGACCGTCAGCTTGCCCGACAGCGTGCCGCGGCGGCCGTTCTTGATCATGTCGCCCAGCGTGCTGACCGACGTGGGCTCGCCGACGATGCAGTAGTCGATGCGCTCGCCGCGCTGCGTGAGCAACTCGCAGACCTTGACGGTGCCGTCCACCGACGGGCCTTCCTCGTCGCTGGTGATCAGCAGCGCGATGTCGCCGCAGCGCGTGCCGTGCTGCGCGACGAATTCCTCGATCGCCACCACCATCGCGGCGATCGACGTCTTCATGTCGGCCGCGCCGCGGCCGTACAGCTTGCCGCCGCGGTGCGTCGGCACGAAGGGGTCGCTCTGCCACTGCGCGAGCGGGCCGGTGGGCACCACGTCGGTGTGGCCGGCGAACATGAGCCGCTTGCCGCCGGGGCTTCCGCGGCGCAGCGCCCACAGGTTGGTGACGCGGAAGTCGGCCGGGCCGCTGACGATGGTTTCGCAGTCGAAGCCGAGCGGCAACAGGCGTTCGGCCAGCAGTGCCTGGCAGCCGCCGTCGTCGGGGGTGACGGAGCGGCGGCTGATCAGGGCCTCGGTGAGTTCGAGCGTGCGGGACATCGGCAACAGGCGATCAGAACCGGGTGGCGAACCCGCTGTTGCGGTCATCGTGCACGTCCAGCGTGATCTCGGTGAAGGTGGGCTGGTCGTCGGTCTCTTCCTTCTTCGCGACCTGGCGCGACACCGGTTCGGTGTCGTTGGCCAGCCGCCACATCAGGTTGGTCGGCGAGTCGGCGAAGGCGAGGCCTTCGTCGCGCGTGATGACGCCTTCGGTGATCAGGCGGGCGAGGTCGGCCTCGAAGCTCTGCGAGCCTTCGGCCAACGACTTCTCCATCGCCTCTTTCACGCCGCTGAAATCGCCTTGCTCGATCAGCTCGGACACCAGCTTGGTGTTCAGCAGCACCTCGACCGCCGGGCGGCGCCCGCCGGCCGATGCGCGCAGCAGCCGCTGCGAGACGATGGCGCGCAGGCCGGCGGCCAGGTCGGCCAGCAGCGCGGGGCGCGATTCGGGCGAGTAGAACGACAGGATCCGGCCGAGCGCGTGGTAGCTGTTGTTCGCGTGCAGGGTTGACACCACCAGGTGGCCCGACAGCGCGTACGAGATCGCCATCGTCATCGTCTCGCGGTCGCGGATCTCGCCGATGTAGATGCAGTCGGGCGCCTGGCGCAGCGCGTTCTTCAGCGCGACCTGCAGCGACTGCGTGTCGCGCCCGACCTCGCGCTGGTTCACCACCGAGCGCTTGTTGCTGAACATGAACTCGATCGGGTCCTCGATCGTCAGGATGTGGCCGGCCATCTGCTGGTTGCGCTGCTCCAGCATCGCCGCGAGCGTGGTGCTCTTGCCGGTGCCGGTGGCGCCCACCATCAGGATCAGGCCGCGCTTCTCGAGCACCAGCGTGTTCAGCACCTGCGGCAGGTTCAGGCTGCCGAGCGCCGGGATGTCGTGCGGGATGCAGCGGAACACCGCGGCGATCGAGCCGCGCTGGCGGAAGGCGCTGAGCCGGAAGCTGCCGACGCCGCTGATGCCGATGCCCACGTTCAGCTCGCCGGTGTCTTCCAGGTCTTCGAGCTGGGTCGGCGACAGCAGTTCGGCCAGCAGCTGGCGCGGCTGCGTCGCGGTGAGGGGTTGGTCGCTCAGCTGCAGGATCTGGCCATTGATCTTGATCAGGATCGGCGTGTTGGCCGACAGGTAGACGTCGGAAGCGCCCTTGTCGGCCATCAGCCGCAGCACGCGCTCCATGTTGCCGCCGGGGGTGGCTGTCATGGCTGTGTCCTTTCGGGACCTTGTTGAACGGAGGAAGGGATCATGGCACGCCGGCCGGCGGGTTCAGGGTTCACGCACGCAACAGTTCGTTGATGCTGGTCTTGGCGCGCGTCTGGGCGTCGACGCGCTTGACGATGACCGCGCAGTACAGGCTGTACTTGCCGTCGGCACTCGGCAGGTTGCCGCTGACCACCACCGAGCCGGCCGGGATGCGGCCGTAGCTGACTTCGCCGGTCGCGCGGTCGTAGATCTTGGTGCTCTGGCCGATGTAGACGCCCATCGAGATGACCGAGTTCTCCTCGACGATCACGCCTTCGACCACCTCGGAGCGGGCGCCGATGAAGCAGTTGTCCTCGATGATGGTCGGGTTGGCCTGCAGCGGCTCGAGCACGCCGCCGATGCCGACGCCGCCCGACAGGTGCACGTTCTTGCCGATCTGTGCGCAGGAGCCGACGGTGGCCCAGGTGTCGACCATCGTGCCCTCGTCGACGTAGGCGCCGATGTTGACGTACGACGGCATCAGGATCACGTTCTTCGCGAGGTAGCTGCCGTGGCGCGCGACGGCCGGCGGCACGACGCGCACGCCGCTGGCGCGCACCTCGTCGTCGCTGATGTGCGAGAACTTGGTCTTGACCTTGTCGAAGAAGGTCAGGTCGCCGGCGTGCATCAGCTGGTTGTCGTTCAGGCGGAACGACAGCAGCACCGCCTTCTTGACCCACTGGTTGACCTTCCACTGGCCGACGGCCTCGCGTTCGGCGACGCGGATGCGGCCCTTGTTCAGGTCGGCGATCACCGATTCGACCGCCTCGCGCACCTCGGGCGAGTTGACGGCATTGATCTGGGCACGGCCTTCCCAGGCGAGGTCGATGACGCTTTGCAGTTGCTGTTGGCTCATGGGGGACTCAGGCGGATTGAATGAAGGAAACGATGCGTTGTGCCGCTTCGAGGCATTCCGGGGCGTCGGCCACCAGGGCCAGGCGCACGCGGCCTGCGCCGGGGTTCGTGCCTTGTGCCTCGCGCGCCAGCAGGCTGCCCGGCAGGACGGTCACATTGTATTGAGCGAGCAGCCCGCGGGCGAATGCGACGTCGTCGCCGCCCGGCACGGCGGCCCACAGGTAGAAGCCGGCGTCGGGCAGCCGCACGTCCAGCACCTGCGCCAGCAGCGGCGTGACCTCCGCGAACTTGCGGCGGTACTGCTCGCGGTTGTCGACCACGTGGGCCTCGTCGCGCCAGGCGGCGATGCTGGCCTGCTGCACGGCCGGGCTCATCGCGCTGCCGTGGTAGGTGCGGTACAGCAGGAACTGCTTCAGGATCGCCGCGTCGCCGGCCACGAAGCCCGAGCGCATGCCCGGCACATTGGAGCGCTTGGACAGGCTGGTGAAGACCACCAGGTTGCGCAGGTCGTGCCGGCCGAGCTGCATGGCGGCATCCAGCGCGCCGAGCGGCGGGTCTTCGCGGAAGTAGATCTCGGAATAGCACTCGTCGGAGGCGATCACGAAGCCGAAGCGTTCGCTGAGCTCGAAGAGGCGCCGCCACTCGTCCAGCGGCATCACCGCGCCGGTCGGGTTGCCGGGCGAGCAGACATACAGCAGCTGGGTGCGGGCCCAGACCGCGTCGGGCACCTGCGACCAGTCGGCCGCGAAGTTGCGCGCCGGGTCGCTGTTGGCGAAGAAGGTCTGTGCGCCGGCCAGCAGCGCTGCGCCTTCATAGATTTGGTAGAACGGGTTGGGGCAGACCACGGTGGCGCCGGGGCGGGTCGGGTCGACCACGGTCTGTGCCAGCGCGAACAGGGCTTCGCGCGAACCGTTGACCGGCAGCACCTGCGTGGCGGCATCCAGCGTGACGCCGTAGCGGCGGCGGGCCCAGTCGGCGCAGGCCTGGCGCAGCGCGATGTCGCCGGCGGTGGCGGGGTAGCTGGCGAGGCCGGCGAAGCTGGCCGACAGTGCATCGAGGATCAGCTGCGGCGTGGCATGGCGGGGCTCGCCGATGCCCAGGCTGATCGGCGTGAAGGCCGGGTTGGGCGTGATGTCGCGGGTGAGGGCGCGCAGCCGCTCGAAGGGGTAGGGGTGGAGCTTGCCGAGCAGCGGGTTCATCCCGCGATTATCGGGGACGGGCCGATTGACGCGGGCCGGGTGGCTGCCGATCATCGGGCATGGACCTGCTCCTGCCCCGCGCGCGGCCGTGGATGCCGCCGCGCTTCTGCATCGCGTGGCTGCTGCCCTTGTCGGTGGGCTGGGCGGCCTGGCATTCGGCGTGGGCCGCCTGGGCGGTGGGCACGGCCTTCCAGGTCGGGCTGGCGCTGGTCGAGTTGATCCCGGCGCAGCGCAGTTCGCCGCCGGCGGCCGAACCGGATGGATGGCACAGCGCCTGTTTGCGCTTGCACGTCCTGTGGCAGACGGCGCTGCTCGGCCTCGGGCTGTGGGTGGCGCAGCAGCAGGCCGGCTGGGCGGCCGTGGTGGCGCTGGGCATCGGCATCGGCGGCGTCACCGGGTCGCAGGGCATCACCTTTGCGCACGAGCTGGGGCATTCGCGTTCGCGCCTGGACCGGGTGCTGGCCTGGTGCCTGATGGCGAGCGTCAACTACAGCCATTTCATGGTCGAGCACTACCGCGGCCATCACCCGCGGGCGGCGACCTTCGACGATCCGGCCAGTGCGCGGCGCGGCGAGACGCTGTGGCGCTTCCTGCCGCGCACGCTGGGCGGCAGCTGGGTCAATGCGTGGCGGCTGGAGGCGCAGCAGCTGCGGCAACTGCATCGCGGCTGGGTGCGCAGTCCGCTGGCCTGGGCGACGGTGGTGCAGGGTGCGTGGCTGCTGGTGCTGGCGGTGGCCTTCGGGGCCCATGGCCTGCTGTTCTGGCTGGTGCAGTCGGCCTACGCGGTGTTCCTGCTGGAGACCATCAACTACATCGAGCACTACGGGCTGCAGCGCGCCGAGGTCGATGGCCGCCGCGAGCCCTTCGCGATGCAGCACGCCTGGAACGCCGACCACCGGCTCACCAACGGCTTCATCGCCAACCTGCAGCGGCATTCCGACCACCACCTGCACGCCTGGAAGCCGTATCCGACATTGGAGCCTCTGCCCGGGCCGCAGTTGCCGACCGGCTATGCGGGCTGCATCTGGCTGGCATCGGTGCCGCCGTTGTGGTTCAAGGTCATGCACAGGCGCTTGAGCACCTCTCAGGAGAAGACCGCGTGACCCTTCCATTGCTTCGTTCCGGAATTGCACCCAATCTCGCGCCAAGCCGAAGCTGAGGCGCTCCTGAGAACCCACCAATCGCTCAGGCCTTCGACAGGCGACTTGTAGCCCGGATGCGAATCCGGGATCTCCGCACAAAACCACTGGTTCGGCAAAGGTGCGGGCGGGCAGGCTGGGGCGCGCCAATGAGGGTGGGGCGCCGGAGCTGGCTGGTTTCAAGGCCCGCGTGCGCAGCACGCTTCGTGGTCTGACTGTCGCCGAC
>NZ_JBFUEB010000058.1:0-41525 GCF_056404395.1 Rhizobacter sp. P2_D12
TCGTGCCGCTGAGCGCCGCCTGCGCTGCCGCCGGCACGCCGCCGGCCAGCCCGGTGGCCGCGCCGGCCACGCAACTGACGGCCGACTGGGCCACCGCCACCACCAAGGCGCGCGCGCTGGCCACGGCCGCGGGGCTGGATTTCGACGTGCTGGCCGCCGTCACGCCGTACGACTTCTACGGCGACTTCCACCGCACGGTGTACGCCGGCGAACTGGCGCTGCGCGACATGGGCGAACTGCGCGTGAAGCAGTACAAGCTGCTGATGTCGGCCTTCCCGGCGGCGCCCGCGGCGATCGTCAAGGTCGGCGACAAGCCCTCGGACCAGAACGCGGTGCAGGTGGCCTTCCAGAGCCAGTTCAAGCAGGTTTTCGCGATCTTCAAGGGCCTGGGGTCGGCCAAGCCCAGCGACCATTTCACGGTGGACTTCAAGAACAAGAAGCTGGTCAACGCGAACGCGGCGGGCCTGAGCTTCAACTGAGGGCGCGTTTTGATGGCAAGCTCCGGGGTCCTTTCCCAGACTCCGGAGACTGACATGCCCAAGGGCTACTGGATCGTTCGCGCCGACATCACCGATCCCGAGGTCTACAAGACCTACCAGGCGGCCAATGCGGCGCCGTTCAAGCGTTTCGGCGCACGCTTCCTGGTGCGCGCCGGTGGCTTCGAGGTGGTCGAAGGCAGCAGCCGGGCACGCCACGTCGTGCTCGAGTTCCCGTCCTACGAGGCGGCGCTCGCCTGCTGGAAGTCGGACGACTACCAGGCCGCGATCAGGCTGCGCGAGAAGGTCTCGACGCTCGACATCGTCGTGATCGAGGGCTACGAGGGCCCCCAGCCCTGACGCCAAGCGAGACTTTGCGCACGGCCGGCGGGCCTGTGTAGGCAATCGCCCTTCTCAAGGGAGGCTGCGCGCGGGCCGATAAACCCGTGTGGTCTCCTTCGCCTGCCCCAACCCCTCCTGGCAACGCCGCGTCGCGGCGGCTGCTGTGCTGTTGCTGGCCGGCTGCGCGCTGGTGCTGGCGGCGCCGGTGAAGGCCGGCGCGATCGGCGATGCGGTGTTCGCGATCGAGGCGAAGCACGGCAACGAGCCGGCGTCGGTGATCGCCGCGCTGCGCCAGGTCGAGCCGCAGGCCCGTGCGGGCGGCGGCGACGACCTGCGCATCTTCCTGGCTGCCTGGGGCTATGCCCATGCGGCGATCGACAAGCCCGCGGTCGCCGAGGCGGCGATCGAGGAACTGACCGAGATCGGCCAGCGCACCGGCGATGCCGCGGCGCTGGCGTCGGCCTACACGCTGAAGGCCTGCGTGCTGCAGTTCTCCGGCCAGGTGCGGGCCGCGTTCGGCTGGGTCGAGAGCGCGGTGCCGCTGGCCGAGAAGGTCGACAGCCCCGATCTGAGCTACTGGGTCGACATGACGGGCGGCGACCTGGCCACCTCGAACGGCCAGATCGATGAAGGCATCCGCCTGCTCGAAGGCGCGGTCAGGGCGGCGCGCGCCAGCGGCAACCCGCGCCGCGAGGCCCAGGCCTACCAGGCGCTGACGCCGCTGCGCATCGTCAAGGGCGACACCACCGCGGCGCTGGCGGAATCGCGCCGGGTGCGCGAGCTCGCCAGCCGCGCCGGCGACGTCGCGCTGATCACCTCGGGCTGGATCATGGACGCGCTGGCCGCCGAAGCGTCGCACCAGCCCGAGCGTGCCGAGCATGCCCGCCAGCAGGCCGCGCTCACCGGCAGCGTGCTGCGTCCGGCGTCCGGCGTCAATTCGCAGATGGGCGGCAGCAACTGGCTGAGCACCGAGCTCGACACCCTGCTGACGATGTCGACGCTGTACCTCGGCCACCGCGACTACCCGGCAGCGCGCGAGTTCGCGCTGCGGGCGCAGCGCCTGGCCGACCAGCGCCAGGACCGCGGCACCGCCGCGCGTGCCCTGGTCAACCAGGGCCTGGCGGAACTCGGCGCCGGCCACCTGCTGACCGGCCGGCAGCTCGCCGACCAGGGCCTGGCGATGCTCGGCAAGGCCGGGCGCGATGCCGAATACCTGATCCAGCTGAACCGCTATGCCGCCGCGCTGGAGCGTGCCGGGCAGGCCGTGCAGGCCCTCGACCGCCTGCGCGAGGCCTTGCTGCTCGAAACCGACCTCGAGCGTCGCGATCGCCACAGCACCGTCGTCGCACTGCAGCGCGAGTCGAGCTTCCAGCAGCGCCAGCGCCAGCTGGAGCAACTGCAGCACGACAACGAGCTGCAGGCGGTCGAGATCTCGAGGCGCAAGAACGAGCGCGCGCTCGGCTTCCTGCTGGTGGCGGCGCTGGCGGTCGGCGTCGTCGCGGCCTGGCGCCTGTACCTGCGCTCGCTGAAGGCGAACCGCCAGCTGGCCGTCAACAACGAGCAGCTGGAATTCGCGAGCACGCACGACAAGGTGACCGGGCTGCTGAACCGCCGTGCGATGGAGGCCGAGGTGGCGGCGCTCGCCGGCCAGCCGTATTGCGGCGTGACGCTGTCGGTCAAGCAGTTCGGCCTGATCGTCGGCAGCGTCGGCCATCAACTGGGCGACAGCCTGCTGTGCCAGATCGCCACGCGGCTGGACGATGCGGCGACGCGCCACGGGGGCCGGCTGTACCGCGTCGACGGGGTCACCTTCGGCGCGATCTTCCGCTTCGGTGGCGACGAGACGCGGCTGCGGCTGGCGCTGGAGGCGCTGACCGAGGCGATGGAGATGCCGTTCGAGATCGGCAACCAGGACCTGATGGTGTCGATCGGCGTCGGGGCCTCGGAGTATCCGAAGGACGCGAAGAACGCCGATGAAGTGGCGCGGCTGGCCGAGCTGGCCAAGCTGCAGGCGCAGGCCGAGCCGGGCAACAGCTTCGTGGTCTACGACGCACGCATCGGCGAGGGCCAGCGCGACAAGCTGCGCATGGAGTCGCGCATGAAGAAGGCGCTGGAGCACGGCGACTTCGAGCTGTACTACCAGGCGCAGCGCACGCTGCGCGACGGCAGCATCAAGGGTTTCGAGGCGCTGCTGCGCTGGCACGACGACGGCAAGATGGTGTCGCCGGCGCAGTTCATCCCGCTGGCCGAGGAGTCGGGGCTGATCGTGCGCATCGGCGCCTGGGTGCTGCGCCAGTCGTGCCTGCAGGCCAAGGCCTGGGCCGATGCGGGGCTGGGTGCGCCGGTGGTGGCGGTGAACATCTCGCCTCGCCAGTTCAACCACCCGGAGTTCATGACCACGGTGCGCGAGACGCTGGCCGAGACCGGCGTCGACCCGGCGCAGATCGAGCTGGAGATCACCGAAGGCAGCGTGATGGACGATGCCGAGGCGAGCGTGGCGCGGCTGCATGCGCTGCGGGCGCTGGGGCTGCAGCTGGCGATCGACGACTTCGGGACGGGCTATGCGAGCCTGTCGTACCTGCGGCGCTTTCCGCTGAACCGGCTGAAGATCGACCGCTCGTTCATCAGCCAGCTGAGCGCGAGCGAGCAGGACGACACCATCGTGCGCACGGTGATCGAGCTGGCACACAGCCTGGGGCTGTCGGTGACGGCCGAGGGCGTCGAGACGACCGCGCAGGAGTCGGTGCTGAACGGCTGGGGCTGCGACATCGTGCAGGGCTTCCTGCATTCGCGGCCGGCACCGGCGGTGACGGCGACCAGCCTGCTGGTGAGCGACAGGCAGCCGGCGTTGGTGGCGGCCTGAAACGTCCCGCCTGAACACGGGCTTGCCGGCCGCCCTGCAGTGCTGGCACAGTGCAGCCATGGCCATCATCTCCTCGCCACTGCCGCGCATCGCGACCGTGCTGCTGTGCAGCCTGCTCCTGTCCAGCGCCGCTTGGGCGTCCGAGCATGACGATGCGATCGACGTCACCTTTCCCGGCAAGCTCGGGGGCCTGTCGCTGCAAGGGCGCCAGACCTTCGGCCAGAAGGCGCTGGGCGCGAGCTACGGTTATCAGAACGAATGGGGTTCGCTGCGCGTCGGCATCTATGTCTACAACGGCGGCTTGCGCAGCATTCCCGGCGACCTGGCCGCGCCGGTCGTGCGGCGGCATTTCGAGCAGGTGATCGGCGAGGCGAAGTCCTTGCAGGCCACCGGGCAGGTGCGCGCGGTCGAGTTGACCGACACCGCGCCGCTGCTCACTGCGCTGCCCGGCTGCGGCCCGCAGTTCGTGCACCAGGGCTTCACGATGGAGATGAACGCCGGCCTGCAACTGACATCCGCCACCTGGCTGACCGTGATGCGCGACAACTTCATCAAGCTGCGCGTCTCGTACCGATCCAACGCGCCGGAAGAGGCCGCCTACGCCGAGCGCTTCATCGGCGAGTTGCGGCGCACGCTGGGCCACTGCCCGGTGCAGGTGGCGGGGCTGCCATGACCAGGGCCTGGCTCATCGCGGTGCTGCTGCAGGCCGGCATCGCCACCGCCCAGCAATCCCCCGCCGAGATCCGCCCCGAGCAGGTCGCGCAATACCGCGTGAAGCTGGAAGCCGGCTGCGTCACCGACGCCAAGGCGGGTGGCCTGTCGCAGCAGACCGCGCAGGCGATGTGCAGCTGCTGGGGCAAGAGCCTCGGCCAGAGCGTCACCGAGCCCGAATGGCAGGCCGCCACCTTTCATGCGCTGAAGCGCGACGAGGCGGCCGAATCGCAGGTGCTGGTGGCGCACGTGCGCACGGCGGCGCGGCTGTGCGCGTCGGTGGGTCGCTGAGCCTTCAGGCTGCCAGCCGCCGGTAGAAGTAGGTCGTCGCGCACAGCGGCCCGTCGGGCATCAGCGCGTAGTCCGGGATCGCGCCGACACGCTGCCAGCCTTCGCGCTCGTACAGCCGCTCGGCATCCGGGTTCGCGGTGTCCAGCACCAGCAGCGTCTTGCCGCACTCGCGCGCCAGCGCCTCGGCCGCACGCATCAGTGCCGCGCCGGTGCCTTGGCGCCGCGAGCGTCGATGCACCAGCATCTTGCACAGGTCGGCACGGTGCGGCTGGTTGTCCGGCATGTCGAGCACCAGCTGCACGGTGCCGACGATGCCGAGCGCGTCCTCGGCCACCAGCAGCGCGCGCTCGCCGCTGGCCACGCCGTCGGCGATGCGGCGCCAGAAGGCCTGCGCGCGGGCGTGGCTGAACGGTTGCATGAAGCCGACCGACGCGCCCCCCTCGACGCAGTCGACCAGCACCGCGCACAACGATTCGATCTCGGCCGGGCCCAGCGCGGTCAGTCGGCGGACGGTCAATGCTGCGGCAGTCATCTCATCTCCAGGGGGCGGTTTCGGTGGTGATCACCACGGCATAGCGGGCGGGCTTGCGCGTGGGGTTGTGGTAGCTCATCGGCCGGTCCAGCACCATGGCCAGGCAATCGCCGGCGTTCAGCCGGTGCTGCTCGTCGCCCAGCGTGATCGCGATGCTGCCTTCGAGCATCCACACCTGCTGGTGCACGCGCGGCGTGCGGGCGGCCGTCTCGTAGTTGACGCGCGCGCCGGCCGGGAAGGCCACCTCGACGATCTGGATCGGCGATGCGAAGCCGGGCGGCGAGACATTGCGCCGCACGTAGCCCGAGCCCGGGTCGCGCCACAGCGGCTGGTCGGCCAGCCGCGACACCGGCTCGGGCATGGCGTCCGGGGCTTCGAACAGCGAGGCCAGAGACACCCCCAGCCCGGTGGCCAGCTTCTCCAGCACGACGGCGGTCGGGCTGCTCTCGCCGCGCTCGATCAACGAGATCATCGAGCGGCTGACACCGCAGTGCGTGGCCAGCTCGTCGAGCGACAGGTTGCGCGCGGCGCGCAACTCGCGCACGCGCTGGGCGATGCGGTCGCCGAGGGAGGAAGTGGGTAAATCATCCATTGGAATAATCATCCAATATGGTGGATTGCCTTGTCAAGGGGATCGTGGGTGCGCTCGTACAAGGCCAACGCGCGCGCGTGGTGGTGGGCGGTGAGCCAATTGCCGGCATGATGCCGAGGGTCGCAAGAGGAGAGGGCGCGCCATGGGGATGATGGGAAGTTTCGTGCCGATGTCGGCAGGACATGGCGGACAAGCGCATCTATCCCGATGTGATCTGGGTTCGCGAAGGGCAGGGCGCGTTGGACTTCCTGATGGAGAGCCATGCCGCGATGGTGACGCTGTACCGCGATGCCGCCGCGCGCGGCGACGCGATGATCCTCTGGCTGGCCTGATACGTCGCACCACTGAAGATTCGGCATGAGCGGGCGACGCAACCTTCAAGGCATCAATGCCATCGTCATCGGCGTGCTCGCCGTCATGCTGATTGCGTTCGTCAAGCAGATCGAGCTCGCCCGCGAGACGCATGCAGGCTACCTGCTGCGGTGGATGGATCGCCTCGGGCTGATTGCCGATGGGTCGCGCGATGAGAGCCGCCTCAAGGCCTGGGACCCGTTCTCGCTCAATGACGACACGGCATTGACCGCCGTGTTCGGCTTCGGGATCTACCTCGCCGTCGCGGCGATGGCTTCCGCGCTGTGGGCCCGGCGGCGGGGCGAGGACAACCTGTTCCTCAGCGCCGGTTTCATGTGCGCTTCGTGCGCGCTGGTGCTGGCCGACTACACCTGGGGGATGGCAGCGATGTTCGGCGGCGCCTTCGTGATGGCGCTTCTGCGCGAGCGCCGTACCTGAACCGCGGAGCTGCCCCGCGGGCGCAATCCCATCGAATGTGTTGTAGCCCGGATGCCAATCCGGGATTCGTGCGTCGTGCAGCGCCGTTCCCGGATTGGCATCCGGGCTACCCGAATATCCCTCAGGCCGCCGGCGCGAACCCGCCGTCGAAGGTGTTGCGCACCTCCAGCCGCTGCTTCAGCAGCCCGGCCTCCAGGTAGAAATCCGCCGTCGCCTGCTGGTCTGCCAGCACCTGCGCGTCGACCGCGATCCAGCGCTGCCGGCGCCGCTCGAACTGCAATCGCGCGGCCTCGGGCGGGATGCCGATGATGCGGGCCAGCGCGGCCGAGAACTCCGGCACGTGCTGGTACGACCAGCGCTGCGCCCGCACCACGCGCTGCGCGAAATCCTGCAGCGCCGCGCGCTTGGCCGCGATCGCGCTGTCGGTGGCCGCCAGGAAGCTCAAGCCCGATGACAACCCCCGCCCGTTGACCAGCACGCGGGCATGCCCCGCCGTCTCCGCCATCGCGGTGTACGGCTCCCACGTCGCCCACGCATCCACCGAGCCCTGCGTCAACGCCAGCTTGGCCTCGGCCGGCGGCAGGAAGCGGAAGGTGTCCGCATCCGGCTTCAGCCCGGCCGATGCCAACGCCTTCAGCGCCACGTGGTGCCCGATCGAGCCGCGGTTGGTCGCGATGCGCTTGCCCTTCAGGTCGGCCGCCGTCTTCAGCGGCGAATCGGGCCGCACCAGCACCGCCGTGCCATACGGATCCGAGCGGTTCACGCCGATGGCCTTCACGCGCACGCCGTTGGCCAGCGCGAAGATCAGCGGCGCATCACCGATCGGCCCCAGGTCGACCGCCTCGGCGTTCAAGGCCTCGGCCAGCGGCGCCGCGGCCGGGAACTCGGCCCATTGGATCTGGTAGCCCAGGCCTTGCAGCTCGTTCGCCGCTTCCAGCAGCGCGCGCAGGCCGCCCTTCTGGTCGCCGGCCTTCAGCAGCACGCCTTGCGCCTGCAGCCTGCCCACGCCCAGGGCTGCGGCGGCGCCGACGATCAACCGGCGACGGGTCGGATGGTGCTTCATCGCCACGCCCTTCACGCCGCGCGGCGCGAGCCGGCCGCCAGCCGCTCGGCGACGAGTTGCCGGGTGCGCGGGATCAGCTCGCGGCCGTAGTCGATCGCATCCTCCAGCGGATCGAAGCCGCGGATCAGGAAGGTCGTCACGCCCAGCGCGTGGTAGTCGAGGAAGGCCTCGGCCACCTGCTGCGGCGTGCCCACCAGCGCGGTGCTGTTCGAACGCCCGCCAGTCTCCTGCGCGATCGCCGTCCACAGGCGCTTGTCGACGCGCGCGCCCTTCTGCGCCGCGGCGAGCAGCCGCTGGGCGCCGACGCTCTGCTGCGGCCCGCCACGGCTGTAGCCGGCCTGCACGCGCAAGCGCCGCGTGTCTTCCAGGATGCGCTCGGCACGGGTCCAGGCCCGGTCTTCGGTGTCGGCCAGGATCGGGCGGAACGACACCGAGAAGCGCACGCTGCGGCCGTGCTTCGCGGCCTCGGCGCGCACGCGCCCGGTCAGCTCGGCCACCTGCTCCAGCGACTCGCCCCACAGCGCGTAGACGTCGGCATGCTTGCCCGCCACCGGGATCGCGGCGTCCGAGGCGCCGCCGAAGTACACCGGCACGTGCGGTTGCTGCAGCGGCTTCACCTCGGAGAAGCCGGCCTGGAAGCGGTAGTGCTTTCCTTCGTGGTCGAACGGTTGGTCTTCGGTCCAGATGCGCCGCAGGATCGTCAGGTACTCGTCGGTGCGCTCGTAGCGCTGGTCGTGCGTGAGCCAGTCGCCGTCGCGCTTCTGCTCGTCGTCGGAACCGCCCGAGATGAAGTGCACGCCCAGCCGCCCCCCGCTGAACTGGTCGAGCGAGGCGATCTGCCGCGCCGCCAGCGTCGGTGCCGTGAACCCCGGCCGGTGCGCGAGCATGTAGTGAACCCTCTCGGTGTGCGCCGCCGCGTAGGCGATGGTCAGCGTCGCGCTCGGGCCGGTGGAGTGGTGCGGCACCAGGATGCGGTCGAAGCCCGCCTGCTCGTGCGCCTGGGCGAAGCGCCGCACGTAGTCGCGGTCGATGGCCGGGCCCTGCGCGGGGTGCGTCTCCGAAACCTTCTGCCCCTGGATCATGCCGATGAATTCGATGCTCACTGCCGTGTCCTGCTGCCTGTCGGGTCGACCCACCGGACGGTAGCGAGCCGCACCGCGCCGCGGCAACGAAGGATTTCGGCGCTGCATATGCGCTATCCATGATTTACGGATCGCGGATGCGGGTCTACGCTTGCACGATGCTGGAACGCTTCATCGCCGACTTCTCGCGGTTGCTGCTGGCGCGACCCGACGAAGCACGCATCCGTCGCGAGGGCGGGGCGCTGCTCGGCGGCCTGATCGAAGACGAGGGCTGGCTGCCGGCGACGCACGCGGTGCCCGGCGCCGACCGTTTCCGCCAGTACCTGCTCTACCGCGACCCGCTGTCGCGCTTCTCGGTCGTCAGCTTCGTCTGGGGCCCGGGGCAGGAGACACCGATCCACGACCACACCGTGTGGGGCTTGATCGGCGTATTGCGCGGCGCCGAGCTGTCGCAGGGCTATCGCTTCACCGGCTCCGGACGATTGGAAGCGGCCGGCGCGCCGCTGCGCATCGAGCGCGGCCAGGTCGAAGCCGTGTCGCCCGCGATCGGCGACATCCACCGCGTGCGCAATGCCTTCGACGACCGCACGTCCATCAGCATCCACGTCTACGGCGCCGACATCGGCGCGGTCGAGCGCTCGGTTTACACCGAGGACGGCCAGCGCCGGCCCTTTGTCTCCGGCTATTCGCCCTTGCCTGAACTCACATGAGCCATCACGACGATTTCCCGCTGCTGCAACCCGCCGAGGTGCATGCCGCACTGCTGGCCCGCCATGAGATCGCAGTGCTCGACGTGCGCGAGGAAGACCCGTTCGCGCAGTCGCACCCGCTGTGGGCGGCCAACCTGCCGCTCGGCCGCCTCGAGCTCGATGCCTGGGGCCGCATCCCGCGGCGCGACACCCGCATCGCCGTCTACGGCAACGGCAGCGGCAACGACGACGCTGACGCGCTGCATGCCGCGCGCCGGCTGCGCGAACTCGGCTACACCCAGGTGCACCTGCTGGCCGGCGGGCTGGCCGGCTGGGCCGCGGCCGGGCTCGAGCTGTTCCAGGACGTCAACGTGCCCAGCAAGTCGTTCGGCGAGTGGGTCGAGGCCCGGCGCCACACGCCGTCGCTGGCGGCCGAAGAGCTGCAGGCCCTGCTCGACGCGAAGGCCGACGTGGTGGTGCTCGACGCGCGCCGCTTCGACGAATACCAGACGATGAACATCCCCGGTTCCACCAGCGTGCCCGGTGCCGAACTGGTGCTGCGGGTGCGCGACCTGGCCCCCGATCCGGCGACACGGGTGATCGTCAACTGCGCCGGCCGCACGCGCAGCATCATCGGCACGCAGTCGCTGGTGAACGCCGGCATCCCGAACCCGGTCAGCGCGCTGCGCAACGGCACCATCGGTTGGACGCTGGCTGGCCAGAAGCTCGAACACGGTGCCGCCCGGCGCTTCCGCCCGGCCAGCGACGCGGCGCGGCATGCCGCGCGCGACGGTGCACGCGCGGTGGCCGAACGTGCCGGTGTGCGCCGCATCGGTGCCGCGCAACTCGCGCACTGGGTGGCCGAGCCCGGCCGCACCACATATCGCTTCGACGTGCGCACGCCGGAGGAATACGCCGCCGGCCACCGGCCGGGCTTTCGCAGCGCGCCCGGCGGCCAGCTGGTGCAGGAGACGGACGTGCATGCGCCGGTGCGTGGCGCACGCATCGTGCTGGCCGACCACGACGGTACGCCGGCCGGGTCGCGCGACGCCGGGGTGCGTGCCGAGATGAGCGCGTCATGGCTCGCGCAGATGGGCTGGGAGGTCGCGCTGCTCGACGTCGATGCTGCAAGCGATGCGCCGCAGACCGGTGCCGATGCGCCGCCGCGGCCGACACCGCCAGCCGTGCACGCCATCACGCCCGCGACCTTGGCGGATTGGCTCGCGAGCCCCGGCCACGATGTGCTGGTGCTGGATGTCGCACCCTGCGCGAGCCACGTGAAGCGCCACATTCCCGGCGCGTGGTTCGTGCTGCGTTCGCAGCTGCAGGACGCATTGAAGGCACTGCCTCCGGCGCGCCGTCACGTCGTCACCTGCGGCACCGGGCTGCTGGCACCGTTCGCCGCGCAGGACCTGCAGGCGCAGCTCGGCCCGCAGGCCGAGGTGCACGTGCTGCAGGGCGGCACCGCGGCCTGGGCCGACGCGGGGTTCCCCGTCGAGAGCGGTGACGCCCGGCTCGCGTCGTCCCGCATCGACCGCTACCGGCGCCCGTACGAGGGCACCGACAACGCGCATGCGGCGATGCAGGCCTACCTCGACTGGGAGTTCGGCCTCGTCGCGCAGCTCGAGCGCGACGGCACGCACCACTTCTCGCCGATCTGATCGCCCGCTGTCGCGCCACCCGTTCACGGGTTCTTGCGGCGGCCGATCATCCAGGCCGCGCTGATGCCGCTGAGCAAGGCCAGCAGCGCGCACACGCCCATCACCTGCCGGAAGCCGCTGACGAAGGCGCCGCCGACGGCCTGCTTCAGCGCGGCGGCGCCGGCCGCATCGAGGCCCGGCGGCGGCACGATGCCGGCCAGGCGGTCGCGCTGCTGCAGCACCGCGTCGGTGGCCGCGGCCGGCAGGTGCAGGCCGGACAGCGACTGCGCAAGCTGCTGCTCGAAACCCCAGGCCATCAGCAGGCCGAAACCGGCCACCGCCAGCAAGCCGGCTGCGCGCGACACCGCGTTGTTGACGCCCGAGGCCACGCCGGCCATCTCGCTGCCGACGGCGTTCATCACCGTCGTCGTCAACGGGGCCACCGTCACCGCCATGCCGAGGCCCAGCACGACGATGGCCGGGAAGAAGCCGCTCCAGTAGCCGCTGCCGACGCCGGGCAGCATGAAGAGCGCGAAGCCGGCCGCGGCCACCAGCGGCCCGGCGATCAACGGCAGCCGCGGCCCGAAGCGGTCGACGATGTGGCCGGCCGCGCGCGACAGCGCGAACATGATCGCGATGAACGGCAGCAGCGCCGCCCCGGCGGCCGCGGCGCCGTAGCCCTGCACCTGGATCAGGTTGAGCGGCAGGAAGTACAGCCCGCCGCCGAGGGCCGCATAGAGCAGCAGCGTCAGCAGGTTGGCGCCGGCGAAATCGCCGATGCGGAACAGCCCCAGCGGCACCATCGGCGCGGCGCTGCGGGCCTCGGTGCGCACGAACAGCGCGAGGCCGCCGATGCCGAGCGCCAGCGCGATCAGCACGTCGACGGCGGCCCAGCCGCGCAGCGGCGCCTGCACCAGCGCGAACACGATGCCGGCCAGCCCCAGCGTCGCCAGCGCCGCGCCGGGGACATCGATCCTCGAGGCATCGGGCGTGTTGCGGCTTTCCGGCACGCGGTACGCGCAGACCAGCAGCAGCGCCGCGCCGATCGGCAGGTTGACGAAGAAGGCCCAGGTCCAGCGATAGTGCTCGACCAGCCAGCCGCCGGCCACCGGGCCGATGGCTGCGGCCACGCCGCTCATCGCCGACCAGGTGCCGATGGCACGCCCGCGCTCGGCCTGCGCGAAGTTGGCACCGATCAGCGACAGGCTGCCCGGCACCAGCAGCGCCGCGCCGACGCCCTGCAGCGCGCGCGAGGCGATCAGCAGGTCGGCCGAACGCGACAGCGCGCAGGCCGCGGAGGCCACGGTGAACAGCCCGACGCCGATCATGAAGACGCGTCGCCGGCCGAGCCGGTCGCCGAGCGCGCCGCCGGCCAGCAGCAGCGACGACAGGAACAGCGCGTAGGCCTCGACCACCCACTGCAGCTGCGCCGCGCTGGCGTTCAGTTCGCGCTGGATGGCGGGCAGTGCGACGTTGACGACGCTGCCGTCGATGAAGGCCATGCCGGAGCCGAGGATGGCGGCGACGAGGGTCCAGCGCTGGCCGCGTGCCGCGACGGGCGCGCTGGCGGCGCCATGCAGGATGGCGGCCTTGTCGCAGGGGGTCTGGCCGGCGGGGTTCACGTGCCGGCATTCTGCCGGTTCGGCGGCGACGCGTCTTCCGCAGCCCGGATGGGCATCCGGGCCACGGGTCAACGCGGCAAGGGCGGCCCGCCTTCCAGGTTCAGGCGCTTGATCTCGGCCTCCATCGCCGGTGTCAGCAAGCCCTGCTTGCGCAGTTCCGGCAGCTTCAGTTCTTCGGGCGTGTAGCGGTAGCCCTGGCGGCGTTCGGCCGTCAACGGCGTGCCTCCCTCGCCGGCCGCCGCCCACGGCGTCGACAGGATGCGCAGGCTGCGGTCGCGCCGCGCCGCCGTCAGCGCCGGCGGGATCGGCGCGGGGGCCACCCCTCCCGGCACAAGCTCGGGCTGCAGCGCGCGCGCGCCGGAGATCATCATGAAGACGGCAGGGTGCTCGTCGCCCTTGCCGAAGCCCTTGGCCGGCGTGCGCAGCAGCTTGCCTTCGACCGTGCGGATCTCCAGCACGCTGCCGGGGCGCAGCGCCAGCAGGTCGCCGCTGGCCAGGTTGCGCCCCGGCTGCAGCGGCTCGTAGACGGTGGCGTCGCGCGGGCGGATCAGCACCCCTTCGGCACCGGCCACCAGCGCGCCGTCGGCCCAGGCGATCAGGCCGTCGCGCGGCGTCAGCTGCTTGCCGAGCGGGCCGCCGCAGCAGTCGAGGCGGGCACAGCGCGGATCGCAGCCCGGTGCCTGCATCCGGCACGCCAGCGGCGACCCGGCGCCGGGAATGGTCAGCGCCAGTGCCCGCGCCGCCGGCCCCATCGCGTCGGCGCTTGCCGAGAGACCGCGTGGCGTGAAGCCGCCGAACGGGTCGCAGATCTCCGGGATGTAGTTCGGGATGCGCCCGCACCAGCCGCCCGGGCACAACTCCTTCCAGATCGGCGGGTCGATCAGGTGGACCACGTTCACCGAGTCGATCCCGCAGAGCAGCAACGAACGCGACGGCAAGGCCTTGTCGACGCTCGGCCGCAAGGCATTGCACATCTCCTGGTAGCTGCAGTCGGCCGTGTTGCACACGCGCAGCCGGGGCTTGACGGTCAGGCCGCTGGGCACGATGCCCGCCAGCTCGAATTGCGGCGACTCCACGTAGATGCCGCAGGCGGCGCGCAGCTTGCCCGCGAGACCGGTGACCGTGGGCAGCGCATCGTCGAGGCTGGCGACGCCGAACAGCGTGCGCAAGGCCTCGACCTCGTTCTGCACCAGCCCGACCGGGGCGGTGGCCGTCAGCGTGCCGTCCGCCAGCAGCCAGTCGCGCAGCACGGTGGCCACGTCGCGCACGGTCAGGGGCCCGGCCGGCGGCGTCGGCGTGAAGCCGCCGATCGCGGTGCCGAGCTTGTCGATCCAGTCGACCGCGACGCCGGCCGGCTTGCTGCAGGTGCCGTGCACCGTTTCCCAGGCGAGCTGGCCCTGGAAGTCCACCGTCTGGAAGCCCGGCTGCTCTTCGCTGAAGTAGTAGCCGATCGAGCGCATCAATTCGTCGTTCGGGTAGGTGACGGCAGATGGCGTGCGTCGCGGTGCCGGCCAGTCGAGCGCCATGTGCACCGAGTTCGCCAGGTTGCGTGCGGAATAGCGGTGCACGCCCTCGCTCATCGCGTTCTTGTGGTTCTCCGGATGGGCGTTCGAGTCATAGCCCGGCGTGCTGACCGGCGGCACGCGCGGGTCGGCCTCGATCCATGGGTCGTAGACGGGCGGCAGCTGGTACGCGGTGCTCGCGACAGTGGCCTTCGGCGCGACGCGGTTGAAGAAGTCCGAGGTCAGGATGCGCACCAGCAGGTCCTTGATGGACCAGTCGCGCGGCAGCAGCTTGTACTCGGTCAGGTTCCACAGGATCTGCTGCTGGCCGACGTTGCGCGAGAAGTAGTTGGCGATCGTCAGCGGGTAGCCCATCGTCTCTTCCCAGACGTTGTTGACGACGCGCTCGGCCACCAGGAAGGCGAAGGCCTCGTGGCCGGCCACGTCCTGGCGCACCTGGGAGCAATCGGTCGCGGCGCACTGCGCGCAGGCCGTCTGCGAGGCGATGCCGTTGATCCAGGTGCTGACCTGGGCGATCTCCGTCGCGCTCAGCGCCGCAGCGCCGAGCGGCATGCGCGAGGTGTTCGCGGCCATGCCGGTGCCGTTGAGCTTGTTGATCAGGTAGCTGTTGACGGCCACGCCCGGCTGCACCAGGTTCTTGCCGGCCACCTGTCCCGAAGACTGCAGGATCAGGTCGTTCGCCCAGTCGGCGCCGCTGGTGATGAACAGGTTGGCCGCCCCGCCGTGGCAGCCCTGGCAGCGGTTGATCAGCAGGGCCTTGACGGCCGCCGCGCCGGGCGCGTTGTTGGCCACCTGGGTGATGTCGATGTTCGAGCCCTGGCAGTTGGCGGAGCAGAAATTGCAGGTGGCCTGCACCGCCGGCGGCAGCGTGCGCTGCAGCCCGTCCACCTTCAGGTCGAGGTAGCCGAACTGCAGCACCGCCTGCACGTCGTGGATGCTGAAGGTCTGCGATTGCGACACCGCGAAGTACGGCGTGATGCCCTTCGGGTCGTTGGGCAGCGAGGTCCTGTAGCTGCCGCAGCTCTGCATGCCCCAGGGGTTGATGGCCGACGCGCCGAAGCGCACGTCGGTGCGGAACATCGCGAAGGCATTGTTGGGCGGCTCGCCGGTGGATGCGCCGAACAGGCCTTTCTCGAACAGGCCGCGGATCGGGTGGGTGCGGTTCCAGCCCGACGGCGCGCCCGAGGTCGACGACTCGCTGTTGTGGCAGACCAGGCAGCCCATCTGCCGGTTCAGGAAGGTCTCGGTGAAGCGGCCGCCGATGCGCTCGCGCGTCTGCAGCTCGTCGCTCGCGAACGGCAGCACGTTCATCAGCGCGTACAGCTGGGCCTTGTAGACCGGGTAGAGGTTGTCGGCCACCAGCGCGGAGCGCACCACGTCGCTCATGTTGAAGGGCCCGCCGGGGGCGGTGCCCTGCGGGATGCCGTCGCCGATGAAGGTGGCCAGTGCGCCGTCGGGGGTGGCGCGCAGCGGCGCGCCGAAGCAGGCGGGTTGTGCCAGCTCGCCTTCGCGCGCGATGCGCAGGTCGTCGACCAGCACCTCGGCCCAGTGGTCGACGAACTCGGGGCGGTCCATCAGCGCACGCAGCGCGGTCTCGCGATCGGTCTTCACGATCAGGTCGCTGATCAGCTTGACCTCGTCGTAGCCGCGGGCCTTGCGGCCATAGAGGATGGGGATCACCTGGCGCACGAAGGCGGCGTCGTTGGCATCCTCCTTCGGCACCAGCGGGAACAGTGCCGCGCAGCCGGCGAGCACGGCGACCAGCAGCAGCGCCGTCAGGAAGGGGTGGCGCAAAGGCAGCAGATGCAGGGGTTTCATGGCAACACCTTCTTCCTCTCAATCGAAGAACTTCTGGCGCAGTGCCACCATCCCGGCGGTGTGGTCGACGGCGCCGGCGAAGGGTGCCGACAGCGCGCCCAGCTGGTAGTTCTCGGCCTCGAAGGGGTCGATGTTCATCGCCAGCAGCTGCGCCGCGCGCAGGTCGGTGGGCGTGTAGCTGATGTCGGCCACCGCGCCCAGGTTGGCGGCGTCGCTGATGGAGCCCAGCACCTTGGACGTGGCGATCGGGCCGCCGATCATCACGCTGCAGAAGGCGTCGGGCCAGTGATCGCGGCCGGTGGAGCCGGCGGACGGCGCGTTGATGAAGCTCTTGAAGGGCGTGCGGCCGAACTCGGTGTTGATGCAGATCAGCGTGTTCGACAGGTCGAGCTTGTCGGCATCGGCCGGCGTCGGGTTGGCCGGGTCGCGCACCATGCCCATCAGGGTCGACAGCGTGTTCCACAGGTTGCTGCCGGTGTCGGTGGCATTGCGCACGGAGTGCACGTCGTAGGGCAGGCCGGCGAACTTGCTGATGCCGGAATCGACCACCTGCACGTAGCGCGCATTGAGCGGCGATGGCCGGGTCAGCAGGAACACGGCGGCCTTCAGCGCGGCCTCGGTGGTGTTCGCCCCGGTGGTGAAGGGCAGCGCCTCGGCGGCGCAGCCGGCCCCGTTGGCGATGGTCTGCGGCAGGGTCTGGAAGAAGCTGGCCAGCGACGGCGCATTGAAGAGGTTGGCGGTGGCCAGGTCGTAGTCGCGAAACGCCTTCGAGCGCACCAGGGCGGCCGGCGCGGTGGCGCCTTGCAGGCGCAGCCAGTCGCGGTACTGCGCGCGCAGGTTGTCGAGCAGCGCATCGGCGCTGGACGTCATGCCCGGGCGCCCGAGCTGCGAGATGAAGGTGGAGAACAGCGGCCCGATGCGCAGCACCAGCGGCTTGGCGCTGCCGTCGTGCGCGCCGAGCTGGCCCATGGTGGAGAACAGCAGGTTGTTCAAGCCGGCGTCCTGTGGCAGCAGGCCGTAGGCGTAGGGCGCGGTGCGTACCGGCAGGCCGGCGCTCTCGTCGAGCGCGCGATGGCGCTGCTGGATGGCGGCGCCGAGGCTCGCCTGCGTCGGCCGGCCGATGCGCAGGCCCGTCATCACGTAGGGGATCGCCGCTTCGTGCGGCATCAGGTCGTGCCGCAGCACGACCACGCGCGTGCGGTTGCGGATGTGCGCCGGCCACAGCTTGGCGGCGAACGGCCCGAGGTGGACGGGCTTGCCGTTCTCGTCGTTGGCGAGGAACTGGGAGGGCAGCGGCGGCGGGCCGGGCGGCGTGCCGTTGCAGGCCGCCAGGCCGGTGTTCCAGTTCAGGGCCGACACCTCGGTATCGAAACCACGCGTGCGCAACCCGTTGACGGGGCGGAAGTAGAAGCTCTCGAACGGGGCCATGCCGCCGAGCAGGTGGATCTCGAGGATGCGCGTGTCGGGCGGTGCCGGCCACACGCCGGCCGGCACCTCGCCCCATTCGCCGGCTGCGAGCGACAGCGACGGCATCGCGATCGCGGCGGCTGCGCCGCCGAGCCGTGCGCCGTGCGCGAGGAAGTGACGTCGGGTCCAGTGCCTCATCACGCGTCCCTCCTCTCGATGGCGCCGACCAGCGGTCAGGCTGGCCCCATGCTAGGAGCCTGCGGGCGCAACGGCATCCCCAAGATGTTGGACAGCGCCGCGTGCGAAGGCCGCGATGGCGATGGTCATCCGACACGGCCTGCTGTAGTGTTCGGCCCTTGTTCAACCCGATGGAGGAATCCCATGTTCGGTCTGACACCGCTAGGCATCGTCCACACGCTCATCTCGCTGGTTGCCGTCGCGGCGGGGCTGGTGGCCTTCTTTCGCGACCAGCGCATCGTCGCGGGGAACACCACCGGCCGCGTCTACATCTGGGCCACGGTGCTCACCTGCCTGACCGGCTTCGGCATCTTCCAGCACGGCGGCTTCGGCAAGCCGCACATGCTGGGCATCCTGACGCTGCTGGTGCTGGGCGTGGCCGCGCTGGCAGGACGGCGCAAGCTGTTCGGCGGCGGGTCGGCGTACGTCGAGACCGTCAGCTACTCGCTGACCTTCTTCTTCCACATGATCCCCGGCGTCACCGAGACGACGACGCGGCTGCCGCTGGGCAAGCCGCTGCTGCCGAACGCCGATGCGCCCGAGCTGCAGGTGGTGGCCGGCGGGCTGTTCGTGCTGTTCGTGATCGGCGCGGGCTGGCAGTGCCTGCAGCTGCGTGCGCGCAACCGGGCCGCCGGCATGGCCGCGTCCGCCTGAACCGATGAAAGACCGCGACCCGGCCCCCAGCCACCTCAGCATCACCGTCAACGATGTCGCACGCGTCGCGGGCGTGTCGGCGATGACGGTGTCGCGCGTGCTGAACCGGCCCGATCGCGTGCCCGAGGCCACGGTGGCCAAGGTGCGCGCCGCGGTGGCGCAGACCGGCTACGTGCCCAACCGGGCTGCGGGCGCGCTGCGCTCGAGCCGCAGCCGGCTGGTGGCCGCGGTGGTGCCGACGCTGTCGGGGCCGATGTTCCTGGAGACGCTGGAGGCGCTGACCGAGGGCCTCGAGGCGCGCGGCTACCAGCTGATGGTGGGGCAGAGCGGCTACAGCGAATCGCGCGAGGACGCGCTGCTGGCCGACATCATCAGCCGAAGGCCCGACGGCATCGTGCTGACCGGCGTGCTGCACACCGCGCAGGGGCGCGCGCGCCTGCTGGCCTCGGGCATCCCGATCGTCGAGACCTGGGACCTGTCGGCCGACCCGATCGACGTGCTGGTGGGCTTCTCGCACGAGGCGGTGGGGCGTGCGGTGGCGGGCTTCTTCGCGCAGCGCGGACGGCGCAGGCTGGCCGTGATCGGCGGGGACGACCCGCGCGCGCGGCGGCGGGCCGCAGCCTTTGCGGCCGAGGCGATGGCGCACGGCTTGGTCGAACCGGTGCTGCAGTTCGTGCCGGCACCGACCCGGCTGGGGCATGGGCGTTCCGCGCTCGGCGAGTTGCTGCGGCACGCGCCCGACACCGACGCCGTGTTCTGCAGTTCCGACCTGGTGGCGCTGGGCGTGCTGACCGAGGCGCATGCGCGCGGCATCGCGGTGCCCAGGCAATTGGCGGTGGTCGGCTTCGGCGACCTGAACTTTGCCGCCGACCTGGACCCGGCGCTGACCAGCGTGCGCGTCGACCCGCGGCAGATCGGCGAGCTGGCGGCGCAGTGCATCGTCAGCCGGGCGAGCCGCGAGACGCTGGCGCAGCGCGTGATCGACGTCGGGTTCTCGATCGTCGAGCGGGCGAGCAGCTGAAGCCACGAAATTGAGGGTAAACCCTTGCGCAAGAGGTCTTTCAGAAGGCGTATTGTTAACGTTAACAATCAGACCGAACCTGCTGGAGACGTTTCATGCCCAAGCTTCTTCTCGCGCTGGCTCTTGCCTGCGCTTCCATCACCGGCGCCCAGGCCCAGGCCTGGCCCGACAAGCCCGTCACGCTGCTGGTGCCGTTCCCGCCCGGCGGCTCGACCGACTCGGTGGCCCGCGCGATCGCGCCCAAGCTGGGCGAAGCCTTGAAGCAGAACTTCATCGTCGACAACAAGGCCGGTGCCACCGGCACGATCGGCGCCGCGCAGGTGAAGCGTTCGCCACCGGACGGCAGCATCTTCCTGGTCACCTCGCTCGGCCCGCTGGTGATCGCACCGCACCTGATCAAGGGCGTGCAGTACGACGCGCTGCACGACTTCGACCTGATCACGATCGCGGTGCAGGCGCCCAACGTGCTGGTGGTGCCTGCGGCCTCGCCGCACAAGAGCGTGGCCGATGTCATCGCGTTCGAGAAGGGCAACCCCGGCAAGATGACGTTCGCGTCGTCGGGCAATGGCTCGAGCGACCACCTGACGGCCGAGCTGTTCTGGCAGCAGACCGGCACCAGCGGCTCGCACATCCCGTACAAGGGCGGCGCACCSGCSATCWCCGACCTGCTGGGCGGCCAGGTGGACGCCTCGTTCCAGAACGTCAACGCGGTGCTGCAGCACATCCGGGCCGGCAAGCTGCGCGCATTGGCCGTCACCGGCGACAAGCGCTCGCCGGTGCTGCCGGAGGTGCCGACCTTCGACGAGGTGGGTGTGAAGAACCTCGCCGTCTACTCGTGGCAGGGCATCGCCGCGCCGAAGGGCCTGCCGGCCGACGTGCGCACGAAGGCGCATGCCGCCATCGTCGCCGCGCTGAACGATCCGCAGGTGAAGCAGCAGTTCACGTCGGTCGGCTTCGAGATCGTCGGCAACACGCCGGCGCAGTTCACCGCTTTCCAGCAGAAGGAATTCGCACGCTGGAAGACCGTCATCGACACCGGAAAAATCACTGCAGACTGAATGGCCCCCCAATCGCTGCGCTCCTGCCCCCAAGGGGCGCCTCGCATCGGCCCGGCAAAGCCGGATCCTCCTCGTAGCCCGGATGCCAATCCGGGTTTTGTGCCTCAAACCTCCAACAGCTTGAATCCATGCCTGCTCCCAAGATCACCTCGCTGCGCGCCATCCCGATCGCCGGGCGCGACGGCATGCTGCTCAACCTGAGCGGCGCCCATGGCCCGTTCTTCACGCGCAACCTGCTGATCCTCACCGACAGCGCCGGCAACACCGGCGTCGGCGAGGTGCCCGGCGGCGAGAAGATCCGCCAGACGCTCGAGGATGCGAGCCCGCTCGTCGTCGGCCAGCCGCTCGGCAACCACCAGCAGGTGCTGCAAGCCGTGCAGCGCCAGTTCGCCGACCGCGACAGCGGCGGCCGCGGACTGCAGACCTTCGACCTGCGCACCACCATCCACGCCGTCACCGCCATCGAGTCGGCATTGCTCGACCTGCTGGGCCAGCACCTGGGCGTGCCGGTGGCCGCGCTGCTCGGCGAAGGCCAGCAGCGCGATGCGGTCGAGATGCTGGGCTACCTGTTCTTCGTCGGCGACCGCGACAAGACCGACCTGCCGTACGCGCGCGAAGCCGACGCTGCCGACGACTGGCAGCGCCTGCGCCACGAGAAGGCGATGGACGCCGCCGCCATCGTGCGCCTGGCCGAGGCCGCGCGGGCCCGCTACGGCTTCAACGACTTCAAGCTGAAGGGCGGCGTGTTGCGCGGCGATGAAGAGGTGGAGGTGATCCGCGCGCTGCACGAGCGCTTTCCCACCGCCCGCATCACGCTGGACCCGAACGGCGGCTGGCTGCTGAAGGATGCGATCCGGCTGATGCGCGACATGCGCGGCGTCGTCGCCTATGCCGAAGACCCGTGCGGCGCCGAGGCCGGCTTCTCGGGCCGCGAGGTGATGGCCGAGTTCCGCCGCGCCACCGGCCTGCCCACCGCCACCAACATGATCGCGACCGACTGGCGCCAGCTGAGCCATGCGCTGGCGCTGCAGTCGGTCGACATCCCGCTGGCCGATCCGCATTTCTGGACCATGGCCGGCTCRGTGCGCGTGGCCCAGACCTGCCGCGACTGGGGCCTGACCTGGGGCTCGCACTCGAACAACCACTTCGACGTCTCGCTCGCGATGTTCACGCAGGTGGGCGCCGCGGCGCCGGGCAAGGTCACCGCGATCGACACGCACTGGATCTGGCAGGACGGCCAGCGCATCACCAAAGAGCCGCTGCGCATCGAGGGCGGCCACGTGCAGGTGCCCAAGCGCCCGGGCCTGGGGGTCGAGCTCGACATGGCCGAGGTCGACAAGGCGCACCAGCTGTACCTGCAGCACGGCCTGGGCTCGCGCGACGATGCGGTGGCCATGCAGTACCTGCATCCCGGTTGGGCCTTCGATCCGAAGCGGCCGGCGCTGGACCGTTGAACACGTCACGAACCGGCACTCAAGTGGCCTGACCAGCGGTCGATAAGGGGCGGTCACTCCCCCTTATCTGACCCTCATGTCCCTCGCCAACCTCTCCATCGGAAAACGCCTTGCCGTCGTCCTCGGCCTGATCCTGGGCCTGTCCGCGGCCAGCAGCCTCTACGCGGTTCGCACGCTGCGCCAGGTGGGCGCCGACATCGACGTGATGGTCTCCGACAGCGTGAAGACCGAACGCGCGCTGTCGGACTGGCTGCGCCACACCACCTCGGGCGTGCAGCGTGCGGCCGCCATCGCGAAGAGCAGCGACCCGAGCCTGGTCGAATATTTCGCCGGCGCGACCGCCGAGTCGATCCGCCAGACCACCGAGCTGCAGAAGCAGATCGAGCTGCAGATGAACACGCCGCAGGAGCAGGCGCTGTTCGCGAAGGTCGGCGAGCTGCGCCGCGCTTACCTCGGCGCGCGCGAAGAGGTCAGCAAGCTGAAGAAGGCCGGCGACGCCGACGGCGCCGCGCGCGCGTTTGCCGAGCAGTTCGAGCCCAAGTCGCGCGAGTACATCGACGCGGTGCAGGCGCTGTGCAATTCGCAGCGCGACCAGCTGGATGCCGGCGCGCGCGCCGCCGAGGCGCGTCGCGCCAGCGCGACGCTGCTGCTGCTGGCGAGCGCGGGGCTGATGCTGCTGGCCGGCGCGGCGCTCGCCACCTGGCTGGCGCGCAGCATCACGGTGCCGCTGCGCCGCGCCGAAGCGATGGCCGACGCGATCGCGCACATGGACCTGAGCGCCGCGCCGCAAGGCCGCTACGCGCAGGACGAGACCGGCCGCCTGCTGCGCTCGATCGACGCGATGCGCGGCGCGCTGACGCGCACGCTGGCCGAGGTACGCGGCGTGGCCGACGGCATCTCGACCGCGAGCACGCAGATCGCGAGCGGCAACCAGGACCTGAGCGCGCGCACCGAGCAGGCCGCGAGCAACCTGCAGCAATCGGCCGCGTCGATGGAGCAGCTGACCGGCACGGTGCGCCAGAGCGCCGAGTCGGCCTCGCAGGCCTCGCAGCTGGCCTCGTCGGCGGCGCAGGTGGCGCAGCGCGGCGGCTCGGTCGTGTCGCAGGTGGTCTCGACGATGGACGAGATCAACACCAGCTCGAAGAAGATCGCCGACATCATCGGCGTGATCGACGGCATCGCGTTCCAGACCAACATCCTGGCGCTGAACGCTGCGGTCGAGGCCGCCCGTGCCGGCGAGCAGGGCCGCGGCTTCGCGGTGGTGGCGGCCGAGGTGCGCAGCCTCGCGCAGCGCAGCGCCGACGCGGCGCGCGAGATCAAGGGCCTGATCGGCCAGAGCGTCGACAAGGTCGAGGCCGGCAGCCGCCTGGTGCAGGACGCCGGCACGACGATGGACGAGATCGTCGTCAGCGTGAAGCGCGTGACCGACATGATCAGCGAGATCAGCGCCGCATCGACCGAGCAGAGCCAGGGCATCGGCCAGGTCAACGTCGCGGTGAGCCAGCTCGACCAGATGACGCAGCAGAACGCGGCGCTGGTGGAAGAGTCGGCCGCCGCGGCCGAAAGCCTGAAGGACCAGGCGCTGCGGCTGAGCGGGATCATCGGGACGTTCAGGCTGAACGGGCAGGGGATGGCGGCGGCCTGAGCCGGCGCGGCTTGGTGATGCTGCCAAACATTGGTAGCCTCCAGACCGTGCAGACCGTCTCTCCCGCCGGCTACTCCGGCACGCCTCTCTCCAAGAAGCTCGGCATCAAGGACGGCACCGAGGTGGCCGTTTCGGGCGCGCCGCCTGAATACCGGCAACTGCTCATGCCGTTGCCCCCCGAGGTGCGCTTCTGCGGGCAGGCCTCGGCCACGACCGACATTGCGCACGTCTTCGTCACCTGCCGCGCCGACTTGTCGGCCCACCTCGAGCGCCTGCGCAAGACCCTGCGGCCCGACGCCATGCTGTGGGTCTCCTGGCCCAAGAAGAGTTCGAAGCGGCCGACCGACATCACCGAGGACACGATCCGCGAACTCGCGTTGCCGCTCGGCTTCGTCGACGTCAAGGTCTGCGCGGTCGATGACACCTGGTCGGGCTTGAAGCTGGTGGTTCGCAAGGCTCTGCGTTGAACCCATCGGATCCGTTCGGCGGGCGGCGCGGGCACCGTCGATTGCGCAATCGGTCACGACAAAGGTGGCAGGACACATCCCGACTGTCAGGGAGAATCGTGGCCGCTTCTTCAACCCCATCGCCACGTTGCCCATGAGAATCCTTGCCACCCTGAGCCTCGCATCCGTCTTCGCCTCGGGATGCACGACGGTTCGACAGCAACCGATCGACGCCAAGGCCGGCAGTTCGCTGAAGGGCCAGACCGTGGCCGCGACGGTGCATGGCACCAAGCCCGATTTCGCGGCAATGACTTCGACGAAGGCCGCGTTTGCGCTGATCGGCGCCGTGGTCGCGATCAGCGAGGGCAACAAGCTCGTGGCTGCCAGCAATATCGATGACCCGGCCGCTGGCATCTCGTCGGCGCTGTCGCTCGCGCTGCAGGATCGCTATGGCGCGCAGGCGGTCCAGCCCGCCATCAAGACGAACGGCGAAGAGATCGCCCAAGTGGTGGCCGCTGTCGGTTCGGCCGCCAACTACGTCGTCGACGTCCGCACGATCAACTGGAGCCTCAACTATTTCGCAACCGACTGGACGCACTATCGCCTGATCTATTCGGCGCGTGCGCGCCTCATCGACACCAAGACCCAGCAGGTCGTCGCGGAAGGTTTGTGCAAGCGCATCCCGGAGACCAACGAGGGCGCGCCGACCTATGACGAAATGGTCGGCAACAACGCCGCGCGCCTTAAGAAGGAACTGGCAGTCGCTGCGCAAACCTGCGTCGACAGCCTGAAGAAGGACATGCTGTCCATCTGAGGATGGCGGATTGGCGGGCGCGCGTCTGCGTGACGATCGCGCCGCCCGCCGGCGGCGAATCCCTTCGTCGAACAGGTCTTTAATGTGTCAGTGAGAATCACAGAATGTCACACGCCAACGTCCAGTTCTCCGTCGCGTCGCACGTGATGGCGGTGCTGGGCACGGCAGAGGGGCACGAGCTGCGTTCGGCCGAGCTGGCCAGCAGCGTCAACGCCGACCCGAGCTTCGTGCGCCGCGTGGTCTCCAAGCTGGTCAAGGCCGGCCTGGTGAGCACCACGCGAGGCAAGAACGGCGCGTGCGCGCTGGCGCGGCCGGCTTCGAAGATCACGCTGCTCGACATCTACCAGGCCAGCCAGGCGACGGCGAGCATCGCCGTCCACAGCTACCCGGTCGACAAGACCTGCTGCGTCAGCCGCAACATCAAGGACTGCATGGTCGACGTGCTGCAGCAGGCGCAGCACGGCTTCGAGCAAAGCCTCGCGCAGCAGACGCTGGCCGACGTGGTCAAGAGCGTGCGCAAGGATCGCTGAATTTTTTTCGCGTAATTGTTATTTTGATATACACATTTTGGAGAATCAACCTTGACCCGCACTGAACAACTCACTCTCGATGGCGCAGGTGCCGATGCGCTGGCGGCACCTCGCGCGGCGGCGGATGCACCTGCATCGGCATGGCTGGCGGTCGCGTCGCTGGGCGTCGGCGCCTTCGCGACCGTCACCACCGAGTTCCTGCCGATCGGGCTGCTGCCCAACATCGCCGCCACGCTGCAGGTGTCCGAAGGCACGGCCGGACTGATGGTCACGATGCCGGGCGTGGTCGCGGCGATTGCCGGGCCGGCCTTGATCGTCGCGTCGGGGCGGCTCGACCGGCGCTCGGTGCTGATCGCGTTGTCGGCGCTGCTGGTCGCATCCAACCTGCTCGCGGCGCTGGCGCCGAACTTCGCGACGATGCTGGTCGCGCGGCTGCTGCTCGGCCTGTGCGTCGGCGGCTTCTGGACCTTTGCGCCGGGCGCCACCGCCTACCTGGTGCCGCCGGCGCAACAAGCGCGGGCGATGTCGTACGTGCTCACCGGCATCTCGGTGGCCACGGTCGCCGGCGTGCCGGCGGGCTCGCTGCTCAGCAACCTGATCGGCTGGCGCGCGGCCTTCGGCGCGGCCGCGGTGGTGGCGGCGATCGTGCTCGCCTTCCAGCTGAAGCTGCTGTCGCCGATGCCCCCTGCCCGCGCGACGAAGCTGCGCGACCTGCTGACGCCGTTGGTGCGCGGCGGGGCGCGCATGGGGCTGCTGGTGACGCTGTTCCTGGTGGCCGGGCACTTCGCGGCCTACACCTACCTGACACCGATGCTGCTGCAGGTGTTCGGCCAGCCGCCGGCGATCGTGACGCCGCTGCTGCTGGTCTACGGCGTGGCCGGCTTCGTCGGCACCTTCTTCGGCGGGCGACTGGCGGCCCGCGGCGCGCGCGGCATCGCGTTCATCACGGCCGCCTTGATCGCGGCGACGCTGCTGGTGTCGGCGATGTTCGGCAGCGGGCTGATCGGCGGCGCGCTGGTGACGCTGGCCTGGGGCATCGCGTTCGGTTTCATGCCGGTGGCGATGACGACCTGGATGCTCGAAGCCTTGCCCGATGCGCCCGAGGCCGGCCAGGCGCTGCTCGTCACGGCGTTCCAGGTGGCGATCGCGTCGGGGGCGCTGTTCGGCGGGTTGGCGGTCGATGGCGTCGGCGTGTCGGGTGCGATGTGGCTGGGGGGTGGGCTGTCGGCATTGGCCGCCGTGCTGATCGGGGCCGGCGCCAGTCCGCGACGCGCTGCCGCCTGACCGAATACGCCACATTGCCGGGCGCGAACCGGCCGATCGCAGGCATTTCGACACGCCGCTTACCCCGCGTGAACCCCCGGGCCGCCGCGCCGGGGCCTGCAAGCCGCTAGCATCGACGCGCGTTGCGCGGGCACCCGTCCGCCCTGCCTGATGGAACCGGTTATCGCCTTCTCATGGATTTCAGCCCCGAACTGCTTGCCGTCCTGGTCGCTGCGCTCGCCTTCGTCGCCGGCCTGCTGTTCGTGCGCGCGCGGCGCCGGCAGACCCGCACGGTCGGCCGCGGCACCGGCGTGCGCGGGCCGGCCAACCTGCGCTTCACCTGTGCCAACTGCACCAAGCAGTTCACGCATTCCCGCCGCACGCTGCTGGCCTACGAGCAGGGCGAGCGCAAGTTCTTCTGCAATGCCTGCCACACGCGCTGGCGCGGCTCGCAATCGGTGATCCAGAACCGAACGCACGGGCCGGCCTCGATGATGGCGCGCCGCGAGGCGAACCAGGTGAAGCAGGCCCTGCACGCCGAGCAGGCCAAGAGCGCCAAGCGCACGCCCGCGTCTTCCGCGGCCGGCGGCAAGCGCGGTTGCCTGGGGGTGGTCGCGCTGCTGATCACCCTGCCCGGCGTGATCGGATGGGCGGCCGTCCACTACCTCTGACGGATGTCCTTGGGGCCATCCGCATGACGGCCGGCGGGGGCCTGTGACATAGTCCCCCGACCGTTCCGTCCAACGCGTCGAGCCATGTCGCCCCAACCCCTGATCGCCGTGCGCGATGTCGAATCGAGCAGCCGCTGGTACCAGTGCGTGCTGGGCCTGCGAAGCGGCCACGGCGGCCCCGACTACGAACAGCTGATGTCGGGCGAGCGCATGGTGATGCAGCTGCATCACTGGGATGCGCACCACCACCCGCACCTCGGCCGGCCCGACATCAAGGCGCGCGGCAACGGCACGCTGCTGTGGTTCGAGACCGAGGACTTCGACGCCGCGGTGCTGCGCGTGCGCCAGCAGGCCGCGCAGGTGCTGGAGGGACCGGAGGTCAACCCGAACGCGCAGCACCGCGAGATCTGGTTGCGCGACCCGGACGGCTACGTGGTCGTGCTGGCCGGGCCGCGCGGCGACCTGGGCCCGTCGACGCCGCCGCCGCGGGTGTGAGATGGACCAGCCGATCGTCGGCTTCCACCAGGACGCGGAGCACCACTGGGTCGCGCGCCTGGCCTGCGGCCACAACCAGCACGTGCGCCACGACCCGCCGTGGCAGAGCCGTCCGTGGGTCGTCACGCCGCAGGGCCGGGCGGCGACGCTCGGCCGGATGCTGGCGTGCCGCAAGTGCGATGCAGGTGCCGCGCGCGACTGGCCGCTGGAACCACCCGGCGACAGCCCGTAGACTGGGCAGCCCCGCAGACTGCCGCTCCAGCCCATGGCCCGCAACATCGAGATCAAGGCCCGCATCGCCAGCGTCGAGGCCCTCGCGCCGCGCGTTGCCGCGCTGGCGCAGCAGGGGCCGATCCCCATCCTGCAGGACGACACCTTCTTCCGCTGCGCCAACGGCCGCCTGAAGCTGCGCAGCTTCTCGGACACCGACGGCGAGCTGATCTTCTACCGCCGCGCCGACCAGGCCGGCCCCAAGGAATCGTTCTACGTGCGCTCGCCGACCGCCGACCCGGCCTCGCTGCGCGAAGCGCTGACGCTGGCCCATGGCCAGGCCGGCAGGGTGCGCAAGCACCGCACGCTGTACCTGGTGGGACGCACGCGCGTGCACCTCGACCGCGTCGAGGGCCTGGGCGATTTCCTGGAGCTGGAGGTCGTGCTGGCGCACGACGAGCCGGCGCAGGCCGGCATGGCCGAGGCGCATGCGCTGATGGCGCGGCTCGACGTGTCGCCGCCGCAGCTGGTCGAGGGCGCGTATGTCGACCTGCTGAGGCAGCTTCGCTGATGGCACTCCAGCTGCTCGCCCGGCAAGCCGACATCACGACCCTCGCGGTCGACGCCATCGTCAACGCCGCCAACTCCTCGCTGCTGGGCGGTGGCGGCGTCGATGGCGCCATCCACCGCGCCGCGGGCCCCGACCTGCTGCACGAATGCCGCCTGCTCGGCGGCTGCAAGACTGGCGAAGCCAAGCTGACGCGCGGATACCGCCTGCCGGCGCGCTTCATCGTCCACACCGTCGGGCCGGTGTGGCGTGGCGGCGGCCATGGCGAACCGGACCTGCTGGCGTCATGCTACCGGTGCTCGCTCGCCCTGGCCGCGGCGAAGGGCGCACAGGTGATGGCGTTCCCGAGCATCAGCACCGGCATCTACGGTTACCCGATCGAGGCGGCTGCCGCCGTGGCGATCGGCACCGTGCGAGCCGAGGCGCCGAACTTCCCCTCGCTGCAGCAGGTGATCTTCTGCTGCTTCTCGGCCGGCGATCTGTCGGTCTACGAGCGCGTGCTCCAGGCCACCGCATGCTGAAGCTGCTGGCCGGGCTGCTGGCGGTCGTGGTCCTCGGCTACCTCGGCCTGTGCGCCGCGCTGTATGCGTTGCAGCGCTCGTTCCTGTACTTTCCGCAGCCGCGGTCGGCGGCGGCCACGGCGCCGTTGACGCTGCGCGTGCCCGACGCCGAGGTGCTGGTGTCGGTGCGCCCGCATGCCGGTCCGCGGGCGCTGGTCTACTTCGGCGGCAATGCCGAGGACGTGGCCTTGAGCCTGCCGGCCTTGTCGCAGGCCTTTCCCGAGCACGCGCTGTACCTGATGCACTACCGCGGCTACGGCGGCAGCAGCGGCTCGCCGTCCGAAGCGGCACTGCAGCGCGACGCGCTGGCCTTGTTCGACCTCGTCAAGGCGCAGCATCCGCAGGTCGCGGCGATCGGCCGCAGCCTGGGCACCGGCATCGCGTTGCAGCTGGCGCGCGAGCGGCCCGTCGATCGCCTCGTGCTGGTGAYGCCCTACGACAGCATCCAGGAGCTGGCGGCTGCGCAGTACCGCGGGTTCCCGGTGCGCTGGCTGCTGCAGGACAAGTACGAATCGTGGCGCCTGGCACCGGCCCTCGCGGTGCCCACGCTGCTGCTCGTGGCCGAGCGGGACGAGGTGATCCCGCGTGCCAGCAGCGAGCGCCTGTTCGCGAGCTTCGCGCCCGGCATCGCGACGCTGCAGGTGATCGACGGTGCCGGGCACAACGACATCTCGCAGTTCCCCGCCTACCTGCCGCTGCTGCGGTCGGGCGTGTCGCGCTGACCGACAATGCGCGGCATTCTTCACTGCCCACCGCATCGCCCATGTTCGTGCTGATCCTGCTGGCCGCCCTCGGCGCCGCGTTCACGCTGGCCATCCTGGCGGCCCTCCTCTGGGCGCTGACCCGCGCACCCGACCGGGTGCAGGTGGCCACGCTGTGCCTGCTGCTGTGCAACGTCGGCTACCTGTACTTCTGCGCGCGGCTGTACGAGCAGGACGGGGCGCCGCGGGTGATCGCGCTGGCGCTCGGTGCCTACATGCTGGTGCTGCACGGGGTCACGGCGGTGCTCGCGATCGGGCTGCAGCGCTGGGCCTGGCAGGCCGCGGTGGTCGGCTTCGGCGTGCACATCGCGGCCCCCTTCATCGGTTGGGGCCTGGGCCTGCTCGGCAGCCGCAACGACGCGGTCGCGGGCGCCGCATGGGTGCTGATCGGGGCTGTCGGGCTGTGGGCCGCGCTGCACCCGGGCACGCGCGCGCGGGTGGCAGCGGCGTCTTCGGCTACGGCTGCGGCTGCGCGCTGACCAGCCGCCCGGTGCGCGCCTGGAACGCGCAGCGGTAGGTGAACGGGATCGAGCTCATCCCCGGCGCGCGCTCGACCGCGCCCTGGCCATCGAGCCAGGTGTCGTCGTTCGGGGCCGGCAGCAGCTTGCGCGTGTCGGCATCGAAGGCGATGCGGCCGACGCGCGGGTACTTGTCCTTCAGTGCCGCGGCGATCGCGGTTTCGCAGGTGTCGGGCGAAACCTTGCTCAGGTCGGGCTCCCAGGCCTTCTCGGCGGCCGGCCGGCTGCTGGCGGTCTCGCGGAACACGACGCCCGAGGTCTCGTTGGATTCGGCGTTGTAGGCGCAGCGGTAGGTGAAGCCGTGCACGCCGGTGGCCGCGGTCTTGTAGCGGCCGGCGCCCTTCACCGTCGTCTCGTCGCCGGTGGCCGGCAGCAGCGAGCGCTGGGCGGCGATGAACTCGATGTCGCGCGCTTCCTTGCCACGCATCTCGCGGATGGTGTCGGCAACCGCGGTCTCGCAGCGCTCTGCGGGCTTCGCGGTGTCGGCGGGCGCCGTGGCCTGGGCGGCCTGGGCCATCAGCGGCAGGGCGAGGAGGGGCAGGGACCAGAGCAGGCGCATGGGAGAGAGGGGAAGCCGGACAACAGCGCCAAGGGTACACGCTGGGGCGCCGCAGGGGAACCGCTGTTGCAGTTCAGCCGGCCTTGCGACGCTGGTAGTGCCGCTGCAGCTTCGCGCGGTTGCCGCAATCGCCCATCGAACACCAGCGGCGCGGCGCACCGCGGCTGTCGTCGAGGAACAGCCAGCCGCACAGCGGGCCGGCGCACAGCCGGATGCGCGCAGCGCGCGGCGAACAGCACAGCGACAGCGCCTCGCGCGCCAGCAGCGTGCGCAGCGCAGCGGCCGAGTCGTCGGCGTTGCCGCGCCAGCGCAGTCCCGCCTGCGTGATGCTGACGCGCGGGCCGTCGCCGGCCGCCAGGTCGTTCAGCAGCGCCAGCGCGGCCGCCGGCGGCTTGGTGGCCTCGGCGATCGCAAGGGTGGTGCGGAACACCGCATCGCGCACGGCCGTGACCGGCGCCAGGTCGTCGCTGCAAGCCTTCAGCGCCGCGGCACCGCGGGCATCGACCAGGTCCTGTTCGAGGCACCACTGCGCGAAGCGGGCCCAGCTGAACAGGCGCTCGGACGGCGTGTCGGACAGGTGATCGCCGGCGGTGTTGGCGAACTCCAGCGCCAGCGTGCCGCCGACGCCGGCCGAGACGCCCGGCACCGGCGCCATCAGCGCTTGTCCGGCCAGTAGCGTTGCTCGGTGGCGGCGAAGCGCGGGTGGGCGTCGATGTGCGAGAGCCGGGCGGCGAAGGCCGGCCGTGCCCGGGCGAGGTGGGGGCGGGTGCCGAAGCACTTGGACAGCGCCGCGGCCATCAGGTCGAGCGCGCCCGGCGCGTCAGCGGGCAGCGGGAAGCTGTCGGCGAACACCTCCCACAGGCCGTGCAGGTGCTTGCGCGTCTGCGCGCGGATGCGCTGGGCGTCGACGTCGCTGCAGGCCTCGCAGAAGCGCTCCGGGAAGTCGATCACCGTGATCGCCGGATAGATGTTGGCGACCAGGTAGACCATGCCGCGCAGGTCGTGCGCGCGCGCCGCGGCATCGGCCGGCAGCAGCTGCGCGCCTGGGTGCGTGAGCCCGAGATGGATCAGGATCGCGGCGGTCTCGGTCAGCAGTTCGCCGGACGGGCCCTGCAGCGTCGGGACCTGCACCAGCGGGTTGGCGGCCTTCAGCCGATCGCGGCCGGGCGATTCGGTCCACGGGGCCGCCTCGACGGTCTCGAACGGCACGCCGCACAGGTGCAAGGCGGCGTCGACCGCCGCGCAGCCGACGGATCCGGGGGTGGCGAACAAGGTGTACATGGCGATCTCCGATTGGCCGTGGAATGGCTTGATTCTGCCTAACCGGTTAGGCAATTCAATCACCCTGCGTGCATGGCGGCCTGTTGRTGGGTTCAAATTGCGGGCATGAGCAAGGCGTTCACCAAAGAGACCGAATCCGACGACGACGATGACGACGTGGGCCTGCCCGCGTTGCCGCAGGGCACGCGCAACTACGTCACCCCGGCCGGCTACCAGGCGCTGCGGCACGAGCTGCTGACGCTGCTCGACGACGAGCGGCCCAAGGTGGTCGAGGTGGTGTCGTGGGCGGCGAAGAACGGCGACCGCTCCGAGAACGGCGACTACCTGTACGGCAAGAAGCGGCTGCGCGAGATCGACCGCCGCATCCGCTTCCTGACCAAGCGGCTCGACATCGCCGAGGTGGCCGACCCGTCGCTGCACCACGGCAACGACCAGGTGTTCTTCGGCGCGACCGTGACCTACGCGAACGAGCGCGGCGACGAGCGCACGATCACGATCAAAGGCATCGACGAGTCGGACAGCAGCAAGGGCGAGGTCAGCTGGATCGCGCCGATCGCGCGGGCGCTGCTGAAGGCGCGCGTGGGCGACGAGGTGCAGCTGATGACGCCGGGGGGATTGGAGCGGATCGAGGTGCTGGAGGTGTCGTATCCGAAGGCCTGACCCGGATGCCAATCCGGGTCGTCAGGGCTTGACGCGCGTGACGCGCAGCACCGGCGCGGCGCGACGCAGCGTGCGCATCACGTCGGCCAGGTGCAGCCGGTCGCGCACGCTCAGCAGCAGGCGCAACTCGATCGTCTGCGCCGCCGGCTCGTCGTCCATGTCGATGTGGGTGATGTCGGCCTCGGCCTCGCTGACCGCGGCCGCCACCTGGGCCAGCACGCCCTTGCCGTTCTTCAGCAGCAGCGTCACGCCGGTCTCGAAGGCGCGCACCGGTTCTTCCGCCCACTCGACCGTCATCCAGCGCTCGCTGTCGCGCTCGAACAGGCGCTTCGCGGTGGAGCAGTCGACGGTGTGCACCAGCAGGCCCTCGCCGCGTCCGAGGTAGCCGACGATCGCGTCGCCCGGGATCGGCCGGCAGCACGGCGCCATCTGCACCGACGCGCCCTCGCTGCCGTCGATCACCACCAGGCCCTGCGACGGCGCGTTGTCGTCGGAGGCGTAGCGGCCCATCGTCAGCGTCAGCGCATCGGGGCGCTCGCCGCGCTCGCCCATCATCTGGGCCAGCCGCTTCGCGACGATGGTGGCGATCTTGCGGCCCAGGCCGACGTCGATCAGCAGCTCGGCGCGCGAGCGGTTGCCGCTCCAGCGCGCGAGCTGCTGCCACAGCGCGGCGGCCGCGCCATCGGCCGGGTCGCTGGTGGGCAGGTTCAGGCCCTCGGCGCGCAGCGCCTGCGCGAGCAGCTTCTCGCCCAGCTGCTGCGATTCTTCCTGCTCCATGTTCTTCAGGTAGTGCCGGATCTTCGAGCGCGCCCGGCCGGTGCGCACGAAGTTCAGCCAGGCCGGGTTGGGCCGCGCACCGGGTGCGGTGACGACCTCGACCACGTCGCCGCTGCGCAGCTCGGTGCGCAGCGCGACCGGGTCGCCGTTGACCTTGGCCGCGACGCAGTGGTCGCCGACGTCGGAGTGGATCGCGTACGCGAAGTCGACCGGCGTCGCGCCGCGCGGCAGCGCCATGATCTTCGACTTCGGCGTGAACACGTAGACCGCGTCGGGGAACAGGTCGATCTTGACGTGCTCGAGGAACTCGTTGGCGTCGCGCGTCTCGTCCTGGATGTCGATCAGCGACTGCAGCCACATCGACCCGAGGCGCTGCGCGTCATGCGCGTGGCCGCCGCCGGCCTTGTACATCCAGTGCGCGGCGATGCCCTTCTCGGCCACCGCATGCATCGGCTCGGTGCGGATCTGGAACTCGACCGCCGTGCCCAGCGGGCTCACCAGCGTGGTGTGCAGCGACTGGTAGCCGTTGGCCTTCGGGATCGCGATGTAGTCCTTGAAGCGCCCCGGCAGCGGCTTGTACAGCTGGTGCAGCACGCCCAGCGCGAGGTAGCACTCGGGCAGCGTGCCGACGACGATGCGGAAGCCGAAGATGTCGTTGACCTGCGCGAAGCTGAAGTGCTTCTCGCGCATCTTGCTGTAGATCGAGAACAGCGTTTTCTCGCGGCCGTAGACCTGCACCTTCTGGTGCATCGGCATGGGCGAATCGGCAAAGGCCTTCTCGACCTCGCGCTGGATGCGCTCGACGATGTCGCGCCGGTAGCCGCGCGCGCGCAGCACCGCCTTCGACAGCGCCGCGTGGCGCCACGGCCGGGTGTGCTGGAACGACAGCTCCTGCAGCTCGCGGTAGGTCTGGTTCAGGCCCAGGCGGTGGGCGATCGGCGCGTAGATGTCGAGCGTCTCGCGTGCGATGCGCATGCGCTTGGCCGGCGCCATCGCGTCCATCGTGCGCATGTTGTGCAGCCGGTCGGCCAGCTTGATCAGGATCACGCGCACGTCGCGCGCCATCGCGAGCAGCATCTTGCGGAACGATTCGGCCTGCGATTCCTCGCGCGTCGAGAACTGCAGCTTGTCGAGCTTGGTGAGGCCGTCGACCAGGTCGGCGGTGGACGAGCCGAAACGCTCAATCAGCTCGGCCTTGGTGACGCCGCAATCCTCCATCGCGTCGTGCATCAGCGCGGCCATGATGGCCTGCGCATCGAGCTTCCAGTCGGCACACAGGCCGGCGACGGCAATGGGGTGGGTGATGTAGGGCTCGCCGCTGGCGCGGAACTGGCCCAGGTGGGCCTCGTCGGCGAAGCGGTAGGCCTCGCGCACGCGCTTGATGTCGGCGGCGTCGAGGTAGTCGAGCTTGTGGGTCAGCGCGGCGAACGAGGCGGCCGCGGCGTCCTTCGTGGCGGCCGGCACCGGCGTGCTGTCGCCGCGGCCCGGGGCCGGGGGCGCTTCACGCAGGGCAGCAGCCGAAGAACGGGCATTCATCTCCGGAATTTATCGCGGATTGGCGCCCGACGCCGCCGCATGGGCTGGGCGATGGATGGAGCGAGGGAAAACACGAACGGCCCCGAAGGGCCGTTGCTGATGAAGGCGCCGGTCGCTCAGACGGGCACTTTGCGCAGCATCTCGATGCCGATCTCGCCGGCGGCGATCTCGCGCAGCGCGGTCACGACGGGCTTGTTCTTGGTCTCGATCTTCGGCGCGTGGCCCTGGCTCAGCATGCGCGCGCGGTAGGTGGCGGCCAGCACCAGCTGGAAGCGGTTCGGGATCTTGGTCAGGCAGTCTTCGACGGTGATGCGGGCCATGGACGTACTCCGGTAGGCGAATCAGCTGAGGTTCAGGTTCGCAAAGACGGCGGGTCTGCCTCTTTGCTGTGCGGCGTACTTGAGGCGCTGCGAGTGGACGATCGCTTTCAGGTCGAAGAGCGCCGTCTCGAAGAGAGCGTTGATTATAACGAAGTCGAAATGTCGGGCTTGCGCCACCTCGATGCGTGCGTTGGCCAGCCGTTGCTCGATCACGTCGGGATGGTCCTCGCCGCGGCGGTTCAGGCGCTGCGCCAGCTCTTCCCAGCTGGGCGGCAGGATGAAGATCAGGATCGCATTCGGGAACAGCCGCTTGATCTGCAGCGCGCCCTGCCAGTCGATCTCGAGCACGACGTCCTGGCCGCCGGCGATGCGTTCCTCGATCTCGCGGCGCGAGGTGCCGTACAGGTTGCCGTGCACCTCGGCCCATTCGAAGAAGTCGCCGGCCGCGATCTTGGCGCGGAAGGCGTCGGCGCTGATGAAGTGGTATTCGCGGCCGTCCTGCTCCTGCCCGCGCGGCGCGCGCGTCGTGTGCGAGATCGAGACCACGAGGTGCGAATCCAGCTCCAGCAAGGCCTTCACGAGGCTCGACTTGCCGGCACCGCTGGGAGCCGCCACCACGAAAAGATTGCCGGGATAGTCCATCGCGCGGGATTTTGCACCAGTGCTTGACCGGGCCGGCGTCGCTCATTATGATTGAGTACTTGCTCAATTAATTGAAGGTGACCGTGGCCCGACCCCGAAGCGAGGACAAGCGCAACGCCATCCTCGATGCCGCCATCGAGGAATTCGCCGTTCGCGGCGTATGGACGACGCCGACCTCGGCGATCTCGAAGGCTGCCGGCGTGGCCGAGGGCACGCTGTTCACCTATTTCGCGAGCAAGGACGTGCTGGTCAACGAGCTGTACCGGGCACTGAAGCTCGATCTCGCCGACGCGATGCTCAGCGGCTATCCGGCCGGCGGCTCGGCGCGCGACAAGTTCCACCACGTCTGGACGCGCTACCTGCACTGGGCGATGAAGAGCCCGCTGAAGTGCAAGGTGATGGGCCAGCTGAGAGTGTCCGATCGCATCGCGCCCGAGACGCGCGAGGCCGGCAGTGCGCCCTTCGTCGAGTTGCTGCGCGAAGCCGAGGACTGCGTGCGCCGCAAGGTCGTCCGCGACGTGCCGGTGCACTTCATCGGCGCGATGTTCAGCGGCCTGGCCGACGCGACGATGGACGTGCTGGCCGGGCCGGCCGATGGAAGCGGCACCGACTACGTCGAGGCCGGGTTCGAGGTTTTCTGGAGCGGCATCGCGCAGCCTTGACGTGGCCGCCTTTTTTTGCCTGATGAATGCTTGATTACTCACTTATTTTGTGGAGAACCCGATGAAGCCGTGGCGCATTGACGACATTCCTTCCCAGCGAGGCCGCGTGGCGGTCGTGACCGGTGCGACCGGTGGGCTGGGCTACGAAACCGCGCTGGCGCTGGCCGGTGCCGGCGCCGAGGTGGTGCTGGTCGGGCGCGATGCGGCGAAGGGCCGGGTGGCTGCGGCGCGCATCGCGGCGGCGCATCCGTCGGCCGTGCTGCGCTTCGAAGCCTGCGACCTGGGCAGCCTGGCGGCGGTGCGCCAGCTGGCGGCCCGGTTGACGCAGCGGTACGTGTCGATCGACCTGCTGGTGAACAACGCCGGCGTGATGGCACCGCCCACGCGCCATGCGACGGCCGATGGCTTCGAGCTGCAGTTCGGCACCAACTACCTGTCGCACTTCGCGCTGACCGCGCGGCTGCTGCCCGCCTTGCGCAGCGCCGGACACGCGCGTGTCGTCAACCTGAGCAGCCTTGCGCACCGCAGCGGCGCGATCCATTTCGACGACCTGCAAGGGGAGCGCCGCTACAGCGCCTGGTCGTCGTACGCCCAGTCGAAGCTTGCGATGCTGATGTTCGCCTTCGAGCTGCAGCGGCGCAGCGACAGCGCAGGCTGGGGCCTGATGAGCCTCGCATCGCACCCCGGCTACGCCGTCACCGGCTTGCAGAGCGCCGGCCCGCGCCTGGGCCGCAGCAGCCCGCCACTGCTGGAACGCATCGGCAAGCTGCTGGAGCCGTGGCTCGCGCAATCGGCGGCCGAAGGCGCATTGCCGACGCTGTTCGCCGCCGCCTCGCCCGATGCGCAGGCGGCGGCCTACTATGGTCCGGACGGTTTCTTTGAAATGAGGGGACAGGTGCACCCCGCCGTCGTGGCCCGCCAGGCGCGCGACGAAGCGGCCGCGGCCCGCCTGTGGACCGTGAGCGAACAACTGAGCGGCGAGCATTGGCCCGCCGTCGCCTTGAGGAGTGCTGCATGAAGGTCGTGATCTTCGGCGCCACCGGCATGGTGGGCCAGGGCGTGCTGCGCGAATGCCTGCGCGCCGCCGATGTGACGCAAGTGATCAGCGTCGGCCGCACGCCGCTGGCGGTGCAGCACCCCAAGCTGACCAGCCTGGTGCAGGCGGACCTGCTCGACCTGTCCGCGATCGAGGGGCAACTGGGTGGCCTCGACGCCTGCTTCTTCTGCCTCGGCGTGTCGTCGCTCGGCATGCAGGAGGCCGACTACCGGCGCCTGACGCTGGACCTGACGCTGTCGATCGCCAACACGCTGGCTCGGCTGAGCCCGCAGCTCAGCTTCGTCTACGTGTCGGGTGCCGGCACCGACGGGAGCGAGCAGGGCCGCACGATGTGGGCCCGCGTGAAGGGCCGCACCGAGAACGAGCTGATGCGGTTGCCGTTCCGCGGCGCGTACATGTTCCGCCCCGGCGTGATCCAGCCCCTGCACGGCGCGCGCTCCAAGGTCGGCTGGATCCACGGCTTCTATGTCGTGCTCGGGCCGCTGCTGACTGGTCTGCGCGCGCTCTTCCCGCGCGGGCTGCTGACGACCGAATCCGTCGGCCTCGCGATGCTGGCCGTGGCCCGCGAACCCGGTGCGCGCCGCGTGGTGGAAGTGTCGGAGATCTACGCGCTGAGCCGGGGAGTCCACCATGCGGCGTGACCGGTGGCGTCGGGCCGGCTGGGCCCTCGCGATCGCTGCGTCAGGCGTGGGCCTGCTGCTGTCCAGTGCCTGCACCGGCTTCGGCCAGCTGCACCGCGAGCCCGCCGAGCAGGCGGTGGTCGAAGCCTCGCCGCAATGGCACGACGGGCACTTCGCCAATCCGCAGCCGATGTGGAACGACCTGACCGACGCGTTGCTGCGCGCCTTCGAGACGGCGCCGGCCCAGTCGCCCGACGCTCCCGTGCCGGTGCGGCGCAGCGACGGCGAGGCCCTGGCGACGCTGCCCGCGAGCGGCCTGCGCGTCACCTGGTTCGGCCATTCGTCGACTCTGCTGGAGATCGATGGCACGCGGGTGCTGGTCGACCCGATCTGGAGCGAGCGCCCGTCGCCGCTGGGCTGGATCGGCCCGAAGCGCTGGTTCGCGCCGCCGATCGCGCTCGACAAGCTGCCGCCGGTCGACGTGGTGCTGGTGTCGCACGATCACTACGACCACCTCGACGCACCGACCGTGAAGGCCCTGCTGGACCGCGGCGCGCGCTTCGTCGTGCCGCTGGGCATCGGCGGCCACCTGCGCGGCTGGGGCGTGCCGGCGCAGCGCATCGTCGAACTGGACTGGTGGCAGGCGACGCAGGTGGGCACGCTGACGGTCACCTCGACGCCGGCGCGCCATGCGTCCGGCCGCGTCAACCCGCAGGCGGACAAGACGCTCTGGAGCGGCTTCGCGCTGGCGGGACCGCAGCACCGCGTGTACTACTCCGGCGACACCGGGCTGTTCCCGGCGATGAGCGACATCGGCGCCCGCCTCGGCCCGTTCGACCTGACGCTGATCGAGGCCGGCCAATACGACGCCGACTGGCCCGACTGGCACCTGGGCCCGGAGCAGGCGGTGCAGGCCCACCTGCGCGTGCGCGGCAAGCTGATGATGCCGGTGCACTGGGGCCTGTTCGCGCTGGCCCACCACGGCTGGACCGAGCCGGTCGAGCGGGTGCTCGCAGCGGCCGCGTGCCAGGGCGTCAGCGTGCTCGCGCCGCAGCCGGGGCAGAGCGTCGAGCCCGGGCGCGACCCCGCGGTCGCACGCTGGTGGCCGGTGCAGCCGTGGCGCAGCGCGGCAGAGAAGCCGATCGTCGCGACGAAGAATGGCCGCCAGGAAGACCGGGTCGCGCTGCCGGCCTGCGTGGCCGCCGCGACGGCTTCCTAGGCAGCCCAGAGCCCGGACGCGGCGGTGCGCCGCACGTAGTCGGCGAAGTCGCGCGGTGCGCGGCCGAGTGCGCGCTGCACGCCATCGGCCAGCGGCAGGTTGCGGCCGTCGAGCACCGTCGTGAACAGGTACAGCACCAGGTCGGCCACGTCCGCCGGCAGCTGCGCTTCGGCGAGCCCCGCGCGGAAGGCCTCGGGCGCGATCCGCTCGAAGCGGATGTCGCGGCCGGTGGCCTGCGCGATCTCGCGCACCGCCTGCGAGAAGGTGATCGCGCGCGGACCGGTCAGCTCGTACAGCTGGCCGATGTGGCCCGGCTGCGTGAGTGCCGCCACCGCCACCTCGGCGATGTCCTCGACGTCGACGAAGGGCTCGCCGATGTCCGCGACCGGCAGGGCCACCACGCCGGCCTGGATCGGCTCCAGCAGGAAACTCTCGCTGAAGTTCTGGCAGAACCAGCTCGCGCGCAGGATGGTCCAGTCGGCGCGCGTGGCCTGCAGCGCCTGCTCGGCCTGCTGCGCCTCTGCTTCGCCACGTCCCGACAGCAGCACCAGCCGGGTCGCCCCGCTGGCCAGCGCCCGGGCGTAGAACGCCTGCACCGTCGCCAGCGCGCCGGGCACGGCCAGGTCCGGCTGGTAGCTCACGTAGACAGCTTCGACGCCATCCAGCGCCGCCGACCAGGTCGACCGGTCTTCCCAGTCGAAGGCCGGCTGCGCTGAGCGCGAGCCCACACGCACCGCGCGGCCCAGCGCGCGCAGCCGTTCCACCACGCGGCGGCCGGTCTTGCCGTTGCCGCCCAGCACCAGCGTCAGGCCGGTTTTTGCCGGAGCCATGTCATGTGCAGTCGTCATCTCGATCTCCTCGTGTTTGAACATGAGCAATCCTCATGTTGATAACATGATAGATGCTCACATTCAGGAGTCAAGCCGCTTTCTTCAGTGCGCGATCCAGTGCGGCGATGGCGGGCTCGATGTCGGCCGTCTCGATCAGGCCGTAGCCGAACACCAGGCCGTTCAGTCGCAACGGCGGCCGGGCCTGCGCGTCCAGCGTGTCGATGCGGATGCCGGCCTGCGCGGCCGTCGTGCGCCAGTCTGCTGCGCGCTGCGGCGCCCGCAGTGCGGCGCTCAGGTGCAGCCCGGCCAGCGAGGGCACCGGCACCAGCCGGTCGCCGAGGTGCCTGCGCAGCGCCGCGAGCAGCGTGTCGTGGCGCTCGGCGTAGACGCTGCGCATGCGCCGCACGTGGCGTGCGAGGTGGCCTTCGGCGATGAAGGCGGCCAGCGTCGCCTGGTTCACTGCAGGCACGTGCCAGTTGTGCACCAGCCGCGCGGCGACCAGTGCCGGCACGGCCCAGGCCGGCGCGACGATGAAGCCGATGCGCAGGCCCGTGAACAGGCTTTTCGAGAAGGTGCCGACGTAGAAGACACGCTGCTCGCGGTCGAGCGTCTGCAGCGCATCGAGCGGGCGGCCGCCGAGGCGGAACTCGCCGTCGTAGTCGTCCTCGACGACCACCGCGTCGGCGGCGTGGGCGTGCGCCAGCAGCGCGTGGCGGCGCGGGGCCGACATCGTGACGCCGAGCGGCGATTGGTGCGATGGCGAGACGCCGATGATGTCGACGCGGCGCGGCAGGCGGTCGACGCACAGGCCCTGCTGGTCGACCGGCGTGTCGTGCAGCAGCGCACCGGCGCGCTCGAAGCAGGCGTGCAGCGGCTGGTAGCCCGGGTTCTCGAGCGCGGCCACCGTGCGGCCGGGGGTGACGAGCACGCGCGCCAGCAGGTCGAAGGCCTGCTGCGCGCCGGCCGTCACGATGACGTTGCTCGCGTCGCAGGCCACGGCCCGGGTGTGCGACACAT
>NZ_JBFUEB010000059.1:0-41026 GCF_056404395.1 Rhizobacter sp. P2_D12
GCGCTGGTGGGCGCGGCTCGCGGTCTGGCGCGGGCTGACCGGCGCCGCGACGGCGATGGCCCTGGYGCTCACGCTGATCGTCGCGAGCCCGCCGCCGGCGCAGGCGCCGATCGTCGTCGTGCTGTCGGCCACCGCGCCGGCCGGCCAGCCGGGCGCCATCGCGCCGGCCAGCTTCGTCGCCAGCATCAGCGCCGACGGGCGCGCGATGGTCACGCGGCCGCTGACGCAGGTCAGCGTGCAACCCGACCGCGCGCTCGAGCTGTGGGCGCTGCCGCCGAGCGGCCCGCCGCGCTCGCTGGGCCTGATCTCGTCCAGCGGCGCGACGGTGGTGCGCAAGGGGAAGGTGTTGCAGGACACGGCGGCGTTCGCCGTCTCATTGGAGCCGCCGGGTGGATCGCCGACGGGGTTGCCGACCGGGCCTGTCCTCTACGTCGGGAAGTTGTCCTCCTGACTGGCGCCGTCCCGGATTGGCATCCGGGCTACGAACTCGCGGGAAGGTGCACGCTGAACGTGGACCCGCGGCCCGGCTCGCTCTCGACCTCGATGTGCCCGCCCATCAGCACGACCAGCGCCCGCGTGATCGCAAGGCCGATGCCGGTGCCCTGGATGCCGCTGCGCTGCTGGGCCAGCCGGTTGAAGGGCTCGAACAGCTGCGGCAGGTCCTGCGCTGCGATCCCCACGCCGTCGTCGGCCACCTGCAACATCACCCGGTCGCCATCACGCAATGCACGGACCCGCACCGAACCGCCGACGCGGTTGTACTTGACCGCGTTGCTCAGCAGGTTCAGCACCACCTGGCGCAGCCGCGTCGGGTCGGCGCGCACCTGCAAAGCCTGCGCACCCTCGATCGGCTGCAGCGCCACGCCGGCCTCGCCGGCCTGTGGCGCCAGCATGTCCAGGCACTCGCCGAGCAGCGGGCCGAGCGCGACGTCGGTGGCCTCGACCGGCAGCTGCCCGGCCTCGATGCGCGTGTGGTCCAGCAGGTCGCCGATCATGCGCAGCAGATGCTCGCCCGATTCGCGGATCAGTCCGACGCGGCGGCGCTGCGACACCGTCAGCGGCTCCTCATCCAGCTCGAGCAGCTGCGCGAAGCCGAGCACCGCATTCAGCGGCGTGCGCAGCTCATGGCTCATGCGCGACAGGAAATCGGTCTTGGCGCGGTTGGCCGCCTCGGCGCTGGTCGCCGCGGCGCGCGCGGCCTCCAGCTGGCGGTGCTCGGTGACGTCCTCCATGTAGCCGTGCCAGGTGATCGAGCCATCCAGGTCGCGCCGCGGCGACGACACCGACTGCATCCAGCGCAGCGTGCCGTCCGGGTGGTGGTAGCGGATCTCGGTGCGCTGCGTCGCCTGGCTGCGCGCCCAGGCCGAGGTCATGCCGATCAGCTTCTCGCGGTCGACGCGCGAGATGCGGCGGAACATCTCCAGCGAATCGGCCATCAGCTGCTTCGGCGTCAGCCCCAGCACCGCGGTACAGCGGTCGCTGACGTAGGGGATCTCGCCGCGCCCGTCGGGCCACAGCCGGTACTGGTAGAGCACGCCGGGCACATGGCGCGTGATCTGCTGCAGCCGCTCGCCGCGCTCGGCCGCCTCGCCCTGGGCCTGGCGGCGCAGCGTCACGTCGCTCAGCGTGCCGACCATGCGGCGCGGCCGGCCATCGGGCCACCATTCGACGATGCGCCCGCGCTCGGACAGCCAGCGCCAACTGCCGTCGCGGTGGCGCGCGCGGTACTCGCTTTCGTAGGCCGGGATCTCGCCGTGCGCGTGGCGCAGGTAGGCCGCGTGGTTCATCGCGCGGTCGGCCGGGTGGATCACCGTGTCCCAGCCGGCCTGCGTGGCCGGCAGCTCGCCGACCGCGTAGCCGAGCAGCGCGACGCTGCCGTCCATGCCGCTCAGCAGGTCGGCCTCCATGTCCCAGGCCCAGACCGAGGTGCCGGCACCCACCAGCGCCTCGCGCATCAAGCGGTCCTGCTGCAGCTCGGCGCCCACCGCGTTCAGCCCACGGTCTCGGCCAGTGCGGCTTCGACGCGCTGCGCGCTGACGCCGGTCAGGCACCGGGTGTGGCCGAAGCGGCAGGTGCGGTCGAAGCAGGGCGCGCAATCGAGCTGCAGCTCTTCCTTCAGCCAGATCACCCGCGCCCGGTCGTTCAGCGGCGGCGTGTGCTCGGGGCTGGTGGAGCCGAACACGGCGACCTGCGGGATGCCGAAGGCCGCAGCGACGTGCATCAGCCCCGAGTCGTTGCTGACCACGCCGCGCGCCGCCGCGATCAGCGCCATCGCGTCGATCAGCGTGGTCTTGCCGGCCAGCACGCGGCACGCACCGGGGGCGGCCGTGGCGATCTCGTCGCACAACGCCACCTCCTTGCCCGAGCCCAGCAACAGCACCGGCAGGCCATGCGCCGCATGCAAGGCGCGTGCGAGTTCGGCGTAGTGCGAGGCTGGCCAGCACTTGGCGGGGCCGTATTCGGCGCCGGGCGCGAACGCCCAGTAGCCCTTGGGGGCGACACCCGCGGCGTCGGTCACGCGGGCCAGCGTCGCATCGTCGAACTGCAGCAGCGGTTTGCCGCCGCCGTCCGGCCCGCCGGCCAATGCCGCATAGAACGCGACCATCGGCGGCCGGCCGCCCGGGTTCGGCAGCCGCTTGGTCAGCAGCAGCGGCCGGCCTTCGCCCTGGTAGCCGATGCGCTGCGCGATGCCGGCGAAGAACGGGATCAGCGCCGCCTTGATCGAGTTCGGCAGCACATAGGCGGTGTCGAAGCGGCCCCGCAGACCCGCGGCGACTTTGCGCCGCGCCGACCAGTCGAGCCGCCCGTGCGCGAACGGCAGCTCGATCACCTCGCGCACGCCCGGTATCGCCCGGTACACCGGTGCAACCCAGGGCAGGGCCGCCACCGTCACCTCGTCGCCGCGCGCCAGCAGCAGGCCGACCAGCGGCTGCGACATCACCGCGTCGCCGATCCACTGCGGGGCGATCAGCAGCGCGCGGGCCATGGCGGGTCAGTGGGTATGAAGCTTCTCGCCGGCCTTCAGGCGGTAGACGGTGCCGCAGTACGGGCACTTGCCTTCGCCCGTCGTCGCGACGTCGATGAACACCTTCGGGTGCGTGCTCCACAGCGTCATCTTCGGGTTCGGGCAGAACACCACGCCCGGGCCCTGCACGTCGTGCGCAGTGACTTCGACCACTTCCTGTTTGCTGCTCATGCGGGAATCCTCAGACGAGTGTCAGCCATTCGGCGTACTTGGGGTTGCGGCCGTTCACGATGTCGAAGAACGCGCTCTGGATCTTTTCGGTGATGGGGCCGCGCGAGCCCTGGCCGAGCTCGATGCGGTCGAGTTCGCGGATCGGCGTCACTTCGGCGGCGGTGCCGGTGAAGAAGGCCTCGTCGCAGATGTAGACCTCGTCGCGCGTGATGCGCTTCTCGACCAGCTTCAGGCCCAGGTCGTTGCAGATCGCGAAGATGGTGTTGCGCGTGATGCCGTTCAGCGCGCCGGCCGACAGGTCGGGCGTGTAGACCACGCCGTTCTTGATGACGAACAGGTTCTCGCCGGCGCCTTCGCTGACGAAGCCCGAGGCGTCGAGCAGCAGCGCCTCGTCGTAGCCGTCTTCCGTCGCCTCCATGTTGGCGAGGATGGAGTTGGTGTAGTTGCTGACCGCCTTGGCCTGCGTCATCGTGATGTTGACGTGGTGGCGGGTGTAGCTGCTGGTCTTCACGCGGATGCCGCGCTTCAGGCCCTCTTCGCCCAGGTAGGCGCCCCAGGACCAGGCGGCGACCATCAGGTGGATCCGGTTGCCCTTCGGGCTCACGCCCAGCTTCTCGGAGCCGATCCAGGTCAGCGGGCGCAGGTAGCAGCTGTCGAGCTTGTTCTCGCGCACCACGCTGCGCTGGGCTTCCATCACCACGTCCGGCGTGAACGGGATCTTCATGCGCAGGATCTTGGCGCTGTTGAACAAGCGCTCGGTGTGCTCGCGCAGCCGGAAGATCGCCGTGCCCTTGTCGGTCTTGTAGGCGCGCACGCCCTCGAAGGCACCGCACCCGTAGTGCAGCGTGTGGCTGAGCACGTGGATCTTGGCGTCGCGCCAGTCCACCAGCTGCCCGTCCATCCAGATTTTTCCGTCGCGATCGGCCATCGACATGGCAGGCTCCTGTGGGATGAGGCGAAACCGGCGATTTTACGGACTGGCCGGAGTCGGGCGCACCAGGGTCCACTTGACGAGCTTGCCGCCCTTGAATTCGAGCGTCACCTCGCTGCCGCCGTCGTCGGCCCAGGCCCAGGTGTCGGCCCGCGGATCGACCTGCCGGCCCAGGCTGCGCGCCATCGCCACCACCTGCATCATCGTCAGCCCTTCGCGCAGCTTGGCGCTCAGCATCACGGTGCTGCCGATGTGGCCGACCGGCGATTCGCCGGCGTTCTTCATCACGCGCAGCGCGCGGCTGAACTGGATCAGCAGCCAGAACACGATGACCGACACGGCCATCACGACACCCTGCCAGCCGTAGGCCTGCCAGGCCGCGGCGACGCCGATCGCCGCCAGGCCCCACCCGATGATTGGATTCATGCGCGCAATGTTACGGGGCGGGGCGCGCGCCGGGCTGCGCAGTTCCCACAGGCATGAAGCCGGTGCGCAATGCGCCCGCCCAATCGGGCCGGCCGTGGTGCTCGGCCAGCTGCGCGGCCGGTTCGGCGTCGTAGGGCACCGCGCGCAACTCGACCTGCCAGCCGGCGGGGCGGCGCGTCAGCAAGGCGTAGCGGGCATGCGGGGTGCCGTTCTCGACCAGGTGCGGGTGCGGGTAGTCGTCGTCGTAGGCCTGCAGGCCGACGCTGCCCGGGTTGACGACGAGGCGACCGTCGAGCAGCCGCAACGCGCGCGGCACGTGGGTGTGGCCGCACAGGATCACGCCGTGGCGGACGCCTTGCTGCGCACGGCCGGCGCGGGCGAACGCCTCGGCCTGCGTGGCCGGGCGCAGGCCGGCGGGATCGACCGATTCGAGGAAGTAGACCCGGTCGCTGTCCGGCGTGCCGTGGCAGCAGAACACCTCGTGCGAGAGCTGCAGCGTGGCCGGCAGGCGGGCGAGCCACAGGCGCTGGCGCGGCTGCAGCCGGGCGGCCGCGAAGGCGTCGGAAGGGCCCATCGCCGCCACGTCGGAGGCGAGCACCTGGCGCTCGTGGTTGCCACGGATCGTCGGGATGTCCAGCGCCATCAGTCGCTCGGCGGTTTCGGTGATCCACAGCGGGCCGGACACGATGTCGCCCAGGTTGACCGCCAGGTCGGCGCCGCTGTCGGCGATGTCGGCCAGCACCGCGTCGAGCGCGTGCAGGTTGCCGTGGATGTCGGAGAGAACGGCCAGTCGCATGGCCGGTATTGTCGTCAATTGAAGGACGATCCCCGGATGGCCATCCGGGCTACGAGCGGTGGATGCGGATCGGCTTGGCCTGGTTGGCGGCGGTCTTGGCCGGCACGTCGCAGCCGTCGCAACCGCAGCCCGAGCTCACCTGGGCTGCGCGCTGCAACCGCTGCGCGAGCGGCGCCGGCCAATGCGGCCAGCGCACCAGGCGCCCGGCCACGGCGCGCCGCAGCGCGGCCGGCATCAGCGCGTTGACCGCGTAACCGAGGCAGCCGAGGACGATCAGGCCGACGACAAGATCCTGCATGACGGGTCCTTTCTCAGGCGCCGAGCCACAGCGTGGCGCGGTAGGTGATGAACGACGCGACGTAGGCGAGCGCGAACAGGTAGCCGGCCATGATCAGCGGGTAGCGCCACGAGTTGGTCTCGCGCCGCACCACCGCCAGCGTCGACAGGCACTGCGGCGCGAACACATACCAGGCGAGCAGCGAATAGGCGGTGGCGAGCGACCAGCTCTGCGCGATCACCGGCGCCAGCGCATCGGCCACCTCGCCGCCGGCGGTCGACATCGCGTACACCGTGCCGAGCGCGCCGACCGCCACTTCGCGCGCCGCCAGGCCCGGCACCAGCGCGATCGAGATCTGCCAGTTGAAGCCGATCGGCGCGAAGATCACCTCCAGCGCGCGCCCCAGCATGCCGGCCAGGCTGTACTGGATGGCCGGGCCGGTGGCGCCGTCCGGCGGCGCCGGGAAGCTGGACAGGAACCACAGCACCACCGTCAGCGAGAAGATGATGGTGCCGACGCGGCGCAGGAAGATGCGCGCCCGCTCCCACAGCCCGATCGCCAGGTTGCGCAGGTTCGGCAGGCGGTACGGCGGCAGCTCGAGCATCAGCGGCTGGTAGCTGCTTTTCATCCACGAGCGCTTGAGTACCCAGGCCACCGCCATCGCCGACAGCACGCCGGCCACGTACAGCACGAACAGCGTCAGCCCCTGCAGGTTGAACCAGCCGACGCTGCGCTGCGGCACGAAGGCGCCGATCAGCAGCGCATACACCGGCAACCGCGCCGAGCAGGTCATCAGCGGCGCGACCATGATGGTTGCCAGCCGGTCCCGCCAGTTGGGGATCGTGCGCGTGGCCATGATGCCGGGGATGGCGCAGGCGAAGCTCGACAGCAGCGGGATGAAGGCGCGGCCCGACAGGCCCACCTTGCCCATCACGGTGTCGAGCAGGAAGGCGGCGCGCGGCAGGTAGCCGGAGTCCTCGAGCACCAGGATGAAGAAGAACAGGATCAGGATCTGCGGCAGGAACACCAGCACGCTGCCGGCCCCGGCGATCACGCCGTCGACCAGCAGGCTGCGCAGCGGGCCGTCGGCCATGTGGGCGTTGAGCCACTCGCCGGCCGCGGCCATCGTGTCCTTGATGGCGTCCATCGGCACGTTGGCCCACGAGAACACCGCCTGGAACATCAGGAACAGCAGCACGGCCAGCAGCGACAGGCCCCACACCGGGTGCATCACGACCGCGTCGAGGCGGTGGTTGAAGCGCTTGAACTGCATCGCACCGGGCACGGCCACCGACAGGACGCGGCGCACCTCGCGCTGCAGCTCGGGCAGCGTCGGCGTGTCGGCCACCGCGGCCGGGGTCGGCCAGCCGGCCTGCTTCTCCAGCTCGGCCAGCAACGCCTCGTGACCGCGGCTTTGCACCGCCACCGTCTCGACCACCGGCACGCCGAGCTCGGCGGACAGCTTCGCGACATCGATCTTCAGGCCGCGCGCACGGGCGACGTCAGCCATGTTCAGCGACACGATCATCGGCCGGCCCAGGCGGCGCAGCTCGAGCACCAGGCGCAGGTTCATCGCCAGGTTGGTGGCGTCGACGACGGCGACCAGCGCATCGGGCGCGGCCTCGCCGGCGCGCAGGCCCATCACCATCTCGCGCGTGACTTCTTCGTCCGGCGTGGCCGGCGTCAGGCTGTAGGCGCCGGGCAGGTCGATCACCGACACCGTGCGGCCGCTGCGCAGCGTCGCGCTGCCGACCTTGCGCTCGACCGTCACGCCGGCGTAGTTGGCGACCTTCTGGCGCGCACCGGTCAGCAGGTTGAAGAGGGCGGTCTTGCCGCAGTTCGGGTTGCCGACCAGCGCGATCCGCAGTGAGGGCGTGCTCATGCGGCAAGCCCGTCCAGGCTGACCTCGACGCACTGCGCCTCGACCCTGCGCAGCGCGAAGAAGGTCTCGCCGATCTGCACCGCGAGCGGCTCGCGCCCGCCCGGGCCGCGCCGCAGCAGCTGCACCGGCTCGCCCGGCAGGAAGCCGAGTTCGCTCAGGCGGTGCAGCATCTGCGGGTCGGGAGAACCGTCGGCGCACAGGCCGATCACGGTGCCGCGGGCACCGTTGGGCAGGTCGGAAAGTCGGGGAGCGGGCATACGGGCGGCCGGAGCAGTCACAACTGGGCGAAGGTCTGCCCGATGCAAATGATAATAGCTCGTGTTTGCCCTGCTGTCCGCAGGGGCCGCCCTGGGGACCGGTCCGTCAATTGAGCTCGCGCAACAGGTGGATGGCTTCCTCGATGCGCTCCACCGGGTGGATCGTCAGCCCCTCGATCGGCTTCTTCGGCGCATTGGCCTTCGGCACGATCGCGACGCTGAAGCCCAGCTTGGCCGCCTCTTTCAGGCGCTCCTGGCCGCGCGGCGCCGGCCGCACCTCGCCGGCCAGGCCGACCTCGCCGAACGCGATGAAACCGCGCGGCAGCGGCTTGCCACGCAGGCTGCTCTGGATCGCCAGCATCACGGCCAGGTCGGCCGCCGGCTCGCTGATGCGCACCCCGCCGACCGCGTTGACGAACACGTCCTGGTCGAGGCAGGCGATGCCGGCGTGGCGGTGCAGCACCGCCAGCATCATCGCGAGGCGGTCGCGGTCGAGGCCGACGCTCAGGCGGCGCGGGCTCGGGCCGCCGGAATCGACCAGCGCCTGGATCTCCACCAGCAGCGGCCGCGTGCCTTCGAGCGTGACCAGCACGCAGGAGCCGGCCACCGGTTCGCCATGCGTCGACAGGAAGATCGCGCTCGGGTTGGCGACGCCCTTCAGCCCCTTCTCGGTCATCGCGAACACGCCGATCTCGTTGACCGCGCCGAAGCGGTTCTTGATCGCGCGCACCAGCCGGAAGCTGCTGTGCGTGTCGCCTTCGAAGTACAGCACGGTGTCGACGATGTGCTCCAGCACGCGCGGGCCGGCCAGCGCGCCTTCCTTGGTGACGTGGCCGACCAGGATGATGGTGGTGCCGCTGCTCTTGGCGACACGCGTCAGCTGGGCCGCGCATTCGCGCACCTGGGCCACCGAGCCGGGCGCGGAGGTCAGTTGCTCGCTGTAGACGGTCTGGATCGAGTCGATCACGCAGATCGCCGGCTGCTCGGCATCGATGGTGGCGGTGATCTTCTCGAGCTGGATCTCGGCCACCACGCGCACCTGCGAGCCGTCGAGGCCGAGCCGGCGCGAGCGCAGCGCGACCTGCGCGCCGGATTCCTCGCCGGTGACGTACAGCGCGCGCATGTTGCGCGACAGCGCATCCAGCGCCTGCAGCAGCAGCGTCGACTTGCCGATGCCCGGGTCGCCGCCGATCAGCACGACGCCGCCGGCAACGATGCCACCGCCGAGCACGCGGTCGAGCTCGTCGATGCCGGTGGGCTGGCGGTCGACGTCGGAGGCCTCGATCTCGGACAGCGTCGCCACCGGCTGCGCGCCGGCCAGCGACTGGTAGCGGTGTTTCGACGGGCCGTCGGCAACGCCTTCGACCAGGGTGTTCCAGGCGTTGCAGTGCGGGCACTTGCCCAGCCATTTGGGGCTGGTGCCACCGCACTCGCTGCAGGTGTAGACGGATTTTTGTTTGCTCACCCCGCGACTGTAGCGGCCGGCCGGCGCCCGCCGGCCCAGCGCTGCAGCCACTGCCGCCAGCGCGCGCCGCGCGACTGCAGCGGCACGCCGGACGGCGCGAACAGGCGCAGGCTGGCTGCGCCTTCGGCCTCGATCAGCGCCAGCGCACCGGCACGCAGCCGCAGCGTGTCGCCGGGCGACATGAAATGGTCATCCTCGTCGCCGGTCTGCGTGACCCAGGCGCGGCCGGACAGCAGCTGCAGCTCGATCGCCGCGGCCGGCTGCCAGCGCAGCAACTCGCCGGCATCGAGCCGCAGGTCCAGGGTGTGGAGTGTCTTCAACATGATGGTCGTGCCTCGTCTTCCTCAGGGTTCCAGTCTGGGTGGGAACTCGTTGTCGCAACACATCCAGACACCCGCGAACTGCAGCAGCACAGATGCGTGCAAACTAGGCTGTGCTGGTGACAACAGACGGGCTCTGTACCTGTGCTGGCCAAGCCTGCCCGGAGACAATCCCCACCCATGGACGACGCTGTGCTCGACGCCGACCCGCAACTGCAGACGCCCCTGTACCAATCGGTGGCCGGTGCGCTGGAGCAGGCCATCACCGGCGGCAGCCTGCGCAGCGGCGACCGGCTGCCGTCGGTGCGGCAGCTGTGCCAGCAGCACGGCGTCAGCGCGTCGACGGTGACGCTGGCCTACCGCTGGCTCGAGAACCGCGGCCTGGTCGAGGCGCGGCCCAAGTCGGGCTATTTCGTCGCGCCGCGCCCGCAATCGCTGCCCGAGCCCGAACTCGATGCGCGCATGGGCAAGGCCGATTTCGTCACGCCCGACGGCCTGACACGTCAGTACCTGCTGGCCGCCAACGAGCCGGGCTCGATGCCGGCGTTTCGCGTGCAGGCCGGCCGCAGCCTGCTGCCCGAGGGCAAGCTGCGCCAGCTCACTGCCAGCATCAACCGGCGCCACCCCGAGTTCGCCTCGCGCGTCGAGATCGGCGGCAGCCTCGCGCTGCGCCGCGAGATCGCGCGCCGCGCCGTCCACAGCGGCCTGCGCCTGCACCCCGACGAGATCGTGCTCACCAACGGCGGCATGGAGGCGATGCACATCGCGCTGCGCTCGGTGGCCAAGGCCGGCGACACGATCGCGCTCGAATCGCCGACCTATTTCATGCTGCTGGAGGTGATCGAGAGCCTGGGGATGCGCTCGCTGGAGATCCCGACCCATCCGCGCGACGGGCTGTCGCTGGAGGCGCTCGACTTCGCGACGCGCACGCCCGGCACGGTGCAGGCCTGCGTCGTGATCCCGAACTTCCAGAACCCGGTCGGCAGCCTGATGCCGGTCGAGAACAAGCGCCGCCTGGTGGCGCTCGCGGCCGAGCGCGGCTTCGCGCTGATCGAGAGCGACATCTACGGCGAGATCCACTTCGGCGACGAACGCCCGCCGGTGCTCAAGAGCTTCGACCGCCGCGACGACGTGATCCTGTGCTCGGCCTTCACGAAGGCGGTGGCGCCGGGCTACCGCGTCGGCTGGATGGCGCCGGGCCGGCATTTCCGCGACTGCCAGTCGGTCAAGTTCCGCACCTCGTCGGCCGGCGTGCAGCTGCAGCAGGAGGTGATCGCCGAGTTCCTGGCCGACGGCGGCTACGACCACCACATGCGCCGGCTGCGCGCCGCGCTGAAAACCCAGGCCCAGGCCATGGCCGACGCGATCGCGCGATACTTCCCGCCCGGTTGCCGGCTCAGCCGGCCGCAGGGCGGGCTGGTGCTGTGGATCGAGCTGCCGCGGCAGGTGGATTCGCGCAAGGTGTTCGAGCAGGCGCGGCGCGAACTGATCGGCATGGCCCCTGGCGCCACGTTCAGCTGCAGCGCGCGCTTCGACCACTTCATCCGACTGCAGTACGGCGAGCCGTGGACACCGCTGCTCGAAACACGGCTGAAACGGCTCGGGCAGATCATCGCCGGGCAACTCTGAACACGGCTTCTCCTTCAGGACACGACATGGATTTCTCGCTCTGGCTCGCCTTCTTCGCCGCCGCCTGGGCCATCAGCCTCTCGCCGGGGGCCGGTGCGGTCGCGGCGATGAGCGCCGGCGTCAACCACGGCTTCGCACGCGGTTACTTCATGACCTTCGGGCTGGTGATGGGCATCTGGACCCAGGTGCTGGTGGTCGGCCTGGGCCTGGGCGCGCTGATCGCGGCGTCGAGCCTCGCGTTCGCCGCTGTCAAGTGGCTGGGCGTCGGCTACCTGCTGTGGCTGGGCATCAAGCAATGGCGCGCACCGGCCACGCCGCTGGTGGCGAGCGCCGGCGAGGCGCAGGTGACGCGCCGCTCGCTGGTGCTGCGCGGCTGGATGGTGAATGCCGTCAACCCGAAGGGCACGGTGTTCCTGCTGGCGGTGGTGCCGCAGTTCCTCGACCTGGCGCAGCCGCTGGCGCTGCAGTACGCGGTGATCGGCTCGACGCTGATGTTCACCGACCTGGTCGTGATGGCCGGCTACACCGCGCTCGCGTCGCGCCTGCTGCGCCTGATGAAGTCGCCGACGCAGATCCGCGCACTGAACCGGCTGTTCGGCAGCCTGTTCGTCGGCGCCGCCGCCTTGCTGGCGCTGTTCAAGCGGGCCTGACCCGGCTGTTTGCCTCCGGCTTGCCCCCGCCTGTACGATGGGGCGCCCGCCACGGGCGCATCCAGACGCTGGGGAGACCGGATGGAAGTGATGGGGTTGGGGGTGAGGTTGTTCCGCGGGCTGAACCTGGGCGCCAAGATGGGCCTGCTGTCGCTGGTGTGCGCCTTGATGCTGGCCGCCGCGCTCGGCACGTGGCTGCAGCAGCATGACTGGACGCACTGGGGCAGCCTGGCCTGGCTGGCCGGCGCTGCGTTGCTGGCCTGGCTGCTGGCGGCGCTGTACCTGCAGATGGCCGGGGCGATCGGCGCGCTCGAAGCCGCCACCGCGCGCATGCGCCAGGGCGACCTGTCGCGCCGCATCGAGATCCACGGCCGCGACGAGTTCGCGCGCATCGGCGCGACGATGGATGCCGTCAACGACACGCTGTCCGGCCTGGTGGCCGACATCCGCAGCAGCGCCTTGCTGGTGTCCGCGGCAAGCGCCGAGCTGAACGCCGACACCGCCGACCTGTCGCGCCGCACCGAGCAGCAATCGACCCGTCTCGAGCAGACCTCGGCGAGCGTGCAGCAGCTCGATGCCACCGTGCGCCGGAACGCGGGCGATGCACGCGAGGCCGAGGCGCTGGCCGCGCGGGTGCACGGGCTGGCCGGTTCCGGCGGCGGCGCGATGCGCGAAGCGGTCGATGCGATGCACGCGATCAAGGGCAGCTCGGAGAAGGTCGCCGACATCATCGGCGTGATCGACTCGATCGCGTTCCAGACCAACATCCTGGCGCTCAATGCGGCGGTCGAGGCGGCGCGCGCCGGCGAGCAGGGCCGCGGCTTCGCGGTGGTGGCCGCCGAGGTGCGGGCGCTGGCGCAGCGCAGCGGCGAGGCGGCGCGCGAGATCAAGCAGCTGATCGAGCAATCGACGGCCGGGATCGGCAACGGCGTCGGCCACATCGACCGCGTCAACGGCGTGCTGTCCGAGATCGTCGGCGGCATCGCCGAGCTGGCCGGCAGCATGGGCCGCATCACCGCCGCGGTCGGCGAGCAGAGCGACGGGCTGGCGCAGGTGTCGCAGGCGATGACGCAACTCGATGCGCTGACGCAGCAGAACGCGCAGATGGTCGGGCAGACCTCGCGGGCCTGCGAGGGGCTGGGCGACAGGGCGAAGCAGCTGTCCGAAGCGGTGGTCGGCTTCCGGCTGCGCCAGGGCACGGCCGACGAGGCCCAGGCGCTGGTGCAGCGCGCTGTGGCGTTCTACAAGGAGCGCGGCGGCAACGCGGCGCTGCCGGCGATCACCGCGCCGGGCAACGGCTTCTCGGACCGCGACATGTACGTCTTCGCCTGGGACCGGCAACTGGTCTACCACGCGTTCGGCGGCAAGCCGGCCAACGTCGGCAAGAGCGCGCAGCAGATCATCGGCACCGACGTGACGAAGCTGGCACACGACGTGTGGGCCGCGGCCGCGGCGGGCGGCGGCTGGGTCGACTACGACTTCCTGAACCCGGCCAACGGGCAGGTGCTGCCGAAGACCTCGTTCATCGTGCCGGTGGCGCAAGACCTGGTGCTGGGTTGCGGGATCTACAAGACCCGGCGTGCCTGATTGGATTTTCGTCGGCTTCCTTACGACATTAGAATGTAAGGAATCATCGACGACCGAGGTCCTCCGCCATGTATGCCACGCTCACCAGCAAAGGCCAGGTCACGGTCCCGAAGGAGATTCGTGACAGGCTCGGCCTTGATGCCGGCTCGACCCTGGATTTCCAGGTGCTGCCGGACAACACGATCACGGCTCGGCACGTCACGGCCGACGCCCGCCGGATCCGCGGCATCCTGAAGTCGCCGCATGCCGGCCCCCTGACCGTCGAGCAGATGGACGAAGGGATTGCAAGACACCTGCGCGACAAGCACGCGCCTGCAGTGGGCCGACCCAAGACGCCCCGTAGATGATCGGCCTCGACACGAACATCCTCTTGCGGCTGTGGCTCAACGACGATCCGGTGCAAAACCGGCGGATCGACGCGCTGCTGGCCGAGCACGGCAGCGTTCCGGGTTCGCTGCTGGTGACCGACGTCGTGCTGGTCGAAGCGGTGTGGACCCTGCGATCCGCGTTCTCGCAGGACAAGACGGCGCAGTTGACTGCCGTGCGCAGCCTGCTGGACGAGCCGGCTTTCGCATTCGAGGACCGCGACGCGATCGGGCGCGCGGCCACCCTGTTCGAGGGCGCATCCTGTGGCTTTGCGGATTGCCTGGCGGTCGCCAAGCATGCGCATCACGGCTGTGACTTCACGGCCACCTTCGATCGCGGCATGCGCAAGCTGCCCGGCGTGCGCATGCCGTGACGTGGGTGTGCCGTCAGGCGTCGCGCACCTTCCCCCGCGAACTCTTCAACTCGCCGCGCTGAGACTTCCCTTCGAGCCGCCGCTTCTGCGCGCCGCGCGTCGGCTTGGTCGGCCGGCGCACCGCCGGCACCACGGCCACGCTGTCGACCAGCTGCTGCAGCCGCTGCAGCGCGTCCTGCCGGTTCATGTCCTGGCTGCGCGAGGTCTGGGCCTTGATGACGACGACGCCCTCGCCGGTGATGCGCTGGTCGGACAAGGCGAGCAGCCGCTCCTTCAGCGGTTCGGGCAGCGACGAGGCGCGGATGTCGAAGCGCAGGTGCACCGCGCTCGACACCTTGTTGACGTTCTGCCCGCCGGCCCCTTGCGCGCGGATCGCGCTGAACTCGACCTCGGCCGGATCGACTTGCGGTGTCACGTCAAGTCAGGCGACTGCGTGCGTCGGCACGCGCGGCGCCAGCGCGCACATCAGCTCGTAGCCGATGGTGCCGGCCGGCCGCGCGACCTCATCGATCGACAACACGCTGCCGTGCGGCCCCTGGCCCCACAGCGTGACCTCGCTGCCGATGCCGGCCCCGGGCACCGGCGTCAGGTCGATCGACAGCATGTCCATCGACACCCGGCCCGCCAGCGTGCAGCGCACGCCGTTCACCAGCACCGGCGCGCCGTTCGGTGCAAGGCGGGGATACCCATCGGCATAGCCGCAGGCCGCGATGCCGATGCGCATCTCGCGCTCCGCGGTGAAGGCGCTGCCGTAGCCGATGGTGTCGCCCGGCTTCAGCGACTGCACCCCGATCAGCTGCGTGCGCAGCGTCATCGCCGGGCGCAGGTCCCAGTCGGCGATGGTCGCGTCGGGATGGTCGGGCGCCGAGCCGTAGACCATGATGCCGGGCCGCACCCAGTCGCCACGCACCTTCGGCTGCTGGCGCGCGAAGCGCAGCGTGGCCGCGCTGTTGCTGAGCGAACGCTCGCCGTCCAGGTCGGCGGTCGCGGCCTCGAACACCGCCGCCTGCGTTTCGATGCCGCGCGGCCCGTCGGCATCGGAGAAGTGCGTCATCAGCGTGATCGCGTCGACCTGCGGCAGGTTGGACAGCCGCAGCCACGCGGTGCGGAAGGCGGCCGGCGCAAAGCCGAGCCGGTTCATGCCGCTGTTCATCTTCAGGAAGACATGGTGCGGCCAGGTGGTCTTGTGCATCGCGAGCCAGTCGATCTGCGCCTCGTGGTGCACCGTGTGCCACAGGTTCAGGCGCGAGCACAGCTCCAGGTCGCGCGATTCGAAGCAGCCTTCGAGCAGCAGGATGGGCCCGCGCCAGCCGAGTGCGCGCACGCGTTCGGCCTCGGCCAGGTCGAGCAGCGCGAAGCCGTCGGCCGCCTGCAGCGCGCCGTAGACCCGCTCGATGCCATGCCCGTAGGCGTTCGCCTTGACCACCGCCCAGACCCGCGCATCGGGTGCGCAGGCACGGGCGCGCTGCAGGTTGTGGCTCAGCGCATCGCTGTGGACCAGGGCTTCGATGGGACGCGGCATGGGGCGATTCTGCCAGTGCGATCAAGCAACGACCCGGGATCCGGCTTTGCCGGGCCCAGGGTTGGTGCCCCTTGGGGGCAGGAGCGAAAGCGACTGGGGGGCGCCATCCCGCATGCTATAACCGCCGCCGCGGGGAAGCAGCGGCGGCCGGGACGAGCGCTGCATCGATTGATGACCGGGACCACCCGGCTGGCGACAGGCAGCACGCTCTCAGCGAATGAAAAAAGGTTTCTACACCATCATGTCGGCGCAGTTCTTCAGCTCGCTGGCTGATAACGCGTTGCTGGTGAGCGCCATCGAACTGCTCAAGACCTCGCATGCACCAGCGTGGCAGGTGCCGGCATTGAGCCCCATCTTCGCGCTGTTCTACGTGATCCTCGCACCCTTCCTCGGCGCGTTCGCAGACGCCGTGCCGAAGGGCCGCGTGATGTTCGTGTCGAACGCGATCAAGGTGATCGGCTGCCTGATGATGCTGTTCGGCAGCCACCCGCTGGTGTCGTACGCGATCGTCGGGCTGGGCGCCGCCGCCTACTCGCCGGCCAAGTACGGCATCCTGACCGAGCTGCTGCCCAACTCGCAGCTGGTCAAGGCCAACGGCTGGATCGAGGGACTCACCATCCTGTCGATCATCTTCGGCCTGCTGCTGGGCGGCCAGCTGGTGGGCCACGCGATGTCGGCGCACCTGCTCGCCTTCGACATGCCGATGATCGACACCGGCATCAGCACGCCGCCCGAGGCCGCGATCTCGGTCATCGTGTTCCTGTACGTCGTCGCCGCGCTGTTCAACCTGAAGATCCCGCGCACCGAGGCGCCGCTGCAACCGCTCGCGCACAGCGTGGTGGTGCTGGTGCGCGACTTCTCCAGCTGCAACGCGCGCCTGTGGAGCGACAAGCTGGGCCAGATCTCGCTGTCGACGACGACGCTGTTCTGGGGCGTGTCCGGCAACCTGCGCGTGATCGTGTTCGCATGGGCCGCGGCGGCGCTCGGCTACACGACCACGCAGGCCTCGACGCTGGCCGGCGTGGTGGCCCTGGGCACCGCGGTCGGCGCGATCGCCGCGTCGATGCGGGTGCGGCTGGACCAGGCCACCAACGTCATCCCCCTGGGCATCCTGATGGGCGGCCTGGTGATCGGCCTGAACTTCATCCACAACGTCTGGGTGGCCGCGCCGTTCCTGATCATCCTGGGCGCGATCGGCGGCTACCTGGTGGTGCCGATGAATGCGCTGCTGCAGCACCGCGGACACAACCTGATGGGCGCCGGCCGCTCGATCGCGGTGCAGAACTTCAACGAGCAGGCCTGCATCCTCGGGCTCGGCGCGTTCTACACCGGCATGACCAAGTTCGGCATGTCGGCCTTCGCGTCGATCACGGTGTTCGGGCTGGTCGTGGCCGGCACGATGTGGCTGATCCGCCGCTGGCATGCGCGCAACTGCATCGAGAGCCGCGACGAGGTCGAGCGCCTGCTTGCCCTCGCGCGCAGCGACAAGCACTGACGTGCACGCGCCGTCCAGACTGCTCCCCGCCCTCGCCCTGAGTTTCAACGCCCTGGTGTGGGGCCTGTCCTGGTGGCCGTTCCGCGAGCTGCAGGCGCTCGGCCTGCACCCGCTGTGGGCCACGGTGCTGATCTACGGCGTGGCGGTGCTGCTGATCGGGCTGACGCGGCGTCGCGCGTTCGCGACGCTGGTGCGCACGCCGACGCTGTGGATCCTGGTGCTGGCCTCGGGCACCACCAACGCCGCCTTCAACTGGGCGATGGTGATCGGCGACGTGGTGCGCGTCGTGCTGCTGTTCTACCTGATGCCGCTGTGGGCGGTGCTGCTGTCGCGGCTGGTGCTGAAGGAAGCCTTCACGCCGACCGCGGCGCTGCGCATCGCGCTGGCGCTGGCCGGCGCCTTCATCGTGCTGAAACCGGCCGGCGGCGCGATCGAACTGCCGCTGCCGCAATCGCTGGCCGACTGGCTGGGCGTGCTGGGCGGGTTCTCGTTCGCGCTCAACAACGTGATGCTGCGCCACCAGGCGCGCCAGCCGGAAGAAGCGCGCGCGCTCGCGATGTTCGCCGGCGGCGTGCTGGTTGCCGGCGTGCTGGCCGCGAGCCTGGCCGCCGGCGCGCTGATGCCGTGGCTGCCGGCGCCGCAGCCGGGCTGGCTGCTGTTCGTCGCGGGCCTGAGCGGCGTGTTCCTGCTCAGCAACCTGGCCTTGCAGTTCGGCGCATCGCGGCTGCCGGCCAACGTCACGTCGGTGGTGATGCTGTGCGAGGTGATCTTCGCGACGCTGTCGGCGGTGGCGCTGGGCGCCGGCACGCTGACGCCCGACGTGCTGCTCGGCGGCGCGCTGATCCTGGCGGGGGCGCTGCTGTCGGCCTTCGAACGAAGCGGCGCGCATTGACCCCGGATTGCGCTGCGCTTCATCCGGGCTACGCCGCTGGGGCGGCCCGCTCGAGCGCTACTGCAGCGTGCGCGTGCCCGGCAGGCTGAACACCTCGGCCGGTGCCTCGTGCGCCCGGCAGGCCGCGCCGGCCTCGCGCGTGCAGCCGGCCATCACGGCCCAGCGCTCGTGCAGGTGCCACAGCACGCAGCGGCAGTCGCCGGACAGCTGCGGGTGCCCCGCCAGCATCGCCAGGTTGTGCGCGATCTTCTCGCCCATGCCGGCCCGGTGCGCCGGGTCGGTGGCCGCCTGCAGGTACTGGCTGTAGCCCGTCATCAGCGCCAATGTCCCGGCCAGCACGGCTTCGACGCCAGGCATCTGGTGTTCCTCGATCAGCAGGTCCATGCGGTGCTCCGATGGCAGTGGCAATGGAGGCATGCTATATCAAATGAGAATCATTCTCAAATAGCCGCGAAATCGGGATCGAGCTGGCGCAGCGCCTGGACGAACTCGGCCTCCATCAGCGGCTTGGTGAGGTAGGCGTCGCAGCCGGCCAGCGAGCCGCGCACCCGGTCGGCGGCGCCGGACAGGCCGGTGACCATCACGATCTTCGGGGCCTCGCCGCTGGAATAGCGCGCGCTCTGCTTCATGAACTGGCACAGCTGCAGCCCGTCCATCGGGCTTTCGGCGCCGAGCGCGATGTCGATGAAGGCAAGCGCGAAGCGGTGCAGCGTCAGCCGGTCCAGCGCCTGCGTGCTGTTGCGCGCGAGGTGCACGCGGTAGCCCAGGCGCATCAGCCGCGCCTGCAGGAACTTGAGCGCGATGCGGCTGTCGTCGACCACCAGCACGTCCTTGGCGACGCGCACGGCACCGGCCGGGTCGTCCAGCACCTGCGGGTCGGAAGCGACCCAGTCCGCCTGGCGCGGCTCGTCGAGCAGCGCGAGCCGCTGCTCCAGCAACTGGTCGAGCTCGCGCACGATGTGCGTCGGCGCGATCGGGCGCGGCAGGCAGGCGACCGCGCCGGGCGGCACCTGCGCGCCGACGAACACGGTGTCCTGCAGGCGGCCGGCCGCGATGACCGCGCTGACCGAGGCGGGGTGGTCGGCATCGGCGATGACGAAATCGCCGTCGGCCAGGCTGTCGGCGCGGTGGTAGGCGGGAGCGCGCTGTTCGGCCAGGCGGAAGAACGAATGCAGGCCGTCGCGCTCGAAATCGCTGAATCCCTGCAACGCCACCGAATACCGCATCGGAATGCGCTCGGACACGGTGAGCTCCCTTCGTCTTGTGTGGCCTGCATGTTCAGCGCCGCCGCCGGCTGCGTCAAGCGCCGGGAATGGACCGCAGGCCTGCTGCGTACACTGCCGTGCGCCGCCGCCCGGCGCGCATTGCGTTTCAACACGACACCCAGCCCCAGCCAGGAGATCCCGCATGAAACGATTGTTCCTCGTCTTCGCCACCATGGCCGGCCTCGTCGCCGCGCTGCCGGCGGCGGCCCAGTTCGCCAAGCCCGAAGACGCGATCAAGTACCGCAAGGCCGCCTTCACCGTGATGGCCGCGCACTTCGGCCGCGTCGCCGCGATGGCCAACGGCCGCATCCCGTTCGACGCCAAGGCGGCCGCCGACAACGCCGAGATCGCGACGATGATGTCCAAGCTGCCGTACGCCGGCTTCATCGAAGGCACCGACAAGGGCGACACCAAGGCCAAGCCGGAAATCTGGACCGAGCAGGACAAGTTCAAGGCCGCCGCGACCAAGATGCAGGACGCGATGGAGAAGCTCAACGCCGTCGCCAAGGCCGGCAACGTCGACACCCTCAAGGCCGCGGCCGGCACGGTCGGCCAGGCCTGCAAGGGTTGCCACGACACCTACCGCAAGGAGTGAGCCCGGGCGCCGGCCGGGCCGGCTGCCACGCCTTCCCGGGCCCGCTTCGGCGGGCCCGCTGCGTTTGTAAAGACGCCCGGGGGGCATCCGCTACCATTCGCAGTTGCGCTGCGCGCGCCGCCCGTCCCCCCAAGACTTCAACGAGCCGTTTCGAATGACCGTGTTTTGCTCCCGAGCCGTGCGCATCCTCGCCCTGCTGTTGCCGTTGCAGGCCCTGGCAGCACCGGCCGCAGACGAAGCCTCCACCGGCGGCCTGTTCAACACCCCGGCCTATGCGCCGGCAGGCGCGGCCAGCGCGCCGAACACCGGCAGCAACCCGCCGGGCGGTGCCGCGCTGCGCAACCTGCCGGGGCAAGGGCAAGGGCAGGGGCAGGCCGGACGCGACGACGAGGATGGTTCGGGGCGCGTGCGCAACCTGCCGCTGCCCAAGCCCAGCGAGTTCCAGAAGTTCGTCGAAGCGGCCACCGGCCGGCAACTGCCGGTGTTCGGCAGCACTTTCTTCACCGACGCGGTGCGCGGCTTCCAGTCGGTCGACAACGTGCCGGTCTCGGCCGACTACACCGTCGGCCCGGGCGACGAGGTGATGGTGCGGGCCTGGGGCTCGATCGACGTCGACTACCGCAGCATCGTCGACCGCAACGGCCAGCTGAACCTGCCGAAGATCGGCAGCTTCACGGTGTCGGGCATCAAGGCCTCAGAACTCGAAAGCCAGCTGCGCGCACAGATCGGCCGGCTGTACCGCAACTTCAACCTCAGCGTGTCGCTGGGCAAGCTGCGCGGGCTGAAGGTGTTCGTCGTCGGCCCGGCGCGGCTGCCCGGCGTCTACACGGTGCCGAGCCAGTCGACGATGCTGTCGGCCGCAGTGGCCGCCGGCGGCCCCGGCCCGAACGGCTCGATGCGCCGCGTGCTGCTGCGCCGGGACGGCAAGGTGGTGTCCGAACTGGACATCTACGACTTCCTGGTCCAGGGCGACAAGTCCAAGGACCTGCAGCTCTCCGCCGGCGACGTGATCGTCTTCCAGCCGGCCGGCCCGCGCGTCGCGCTGAACGGCGCGCTCGACAATGCCGCGATCTACGAGCTCAAGAGCGCGCAGGAACCGTTGGGCGAAGTGCTCAAGTACGCCGGCGGCTCGCAGGTGCTGGCGAACCCGAACCGCGCCCAGCTCGAGCGCATCGACCCGTCGCAAAGCCCGGCCGCGCGCTACGTCGAGGACCTCAAGCTCGATGCGGCCGGCCTGCAGCGTCCGCTGCGCGACGGCGACGTGCTCACGCTGCTGGCGATCTCGCCGAAGTTCGCCAATGCCGTGACGCTGAAGGGCCATGTCGCGCAGCCGCTGCGCTACGCCTACACGCCCGGCATGCGCATCCGCGACCTGATCCCCGACAAGGAAGCGCTGATCTCGCCCGACTTCTACCGCCGCAAGAACCTGCTGGTGCAGGTGATCGAGGACGACGACGAGGACGATGCATCCCTCGCACAAACGCGGCGGCCACTGCGCGTGGCGGACGGCAGCCGCGACGCGAGCCGTTCGGGCACGCAGCGCACGCCGACCACGGCCCGCGCGCAGGACGACACCGTGCGCAGCGGCATCGGCGTGGTGGATCGCAATGATCGCAATGACGGCTACGACACCGAACGCCCGTCGCGGCGCCGCCAGGACCGTGTCGCCGTACAGGAGGCCAAGCGCACGCCGGCCACGCTGTTCGACGAGCTGAACTGGGACTACGCCGTCGTCGAGCGCCTGAACGACAAGGACCTGAGCACCCAGGTGATCCCGTTCAACCTCGGCAAGGCGGTGCTGCAGGGCGACGACGACAACAACATCGAGCTGAAGGCCGGCGACGTCGTGACGGTCTACAGCCAGAAGGACGTGCGCGTGCCGGTGGGCAAGCAGACCCGCCTGGTGTCGCTCGAAGGCGAGGTCGGCGCTCCCGGCGTCTACCAGTTGCTGCCGGGCGAGACACTGGCGCAACTGATCACGCGGGCCGGCGGCTTCACGCCGCAGGCCTACGTGTATGGCCTGGAGTTCAGCCGCGAAGAGACGCGCGTGCGCCAGCGCGAGAACCTGCAGGCGGCGATCGCCCGGCTCGAAGTGCTGTCGGCCCAGCAGGCGGCACGCGAGGCCGCGAACCGGCGCGACGAGCAGGCCGGCGGCGCCGCCATCAGCTCGGCGGCGACGCAGGCGCAGATGGCGCGGCTCAGCCGCATCCAGCCGAACGGCCGCGTCGCGCTCGAGCTGACGCCCGACACCACCTCGGTGTCGCAGCTGCCGCTGGTGCCGCTGGAGCACGCCGACCGCATCGTGGTGCCCAGCCGCCCCGGCTTCGTCACCGTGGCCGGCGCGGTCGTCAACAACAACGCATTCCTGTGGAAACCCAACCGCACCGTCGGCGACTACGTGAAGCTGGCGGGCCTGGACGAGGCGGCCGAGCCGTCGAACATGTTCGTGCTGCGCGCCGACGGCACCGTCAGCCATGCCAACGAGCGGCGCGGCTGGTTCGGCAGCCTCGAATCGCAACCGCTGCAGCCGGGCGACGCGGTGGTGGTGCCCAACCAGCTCGACTATGAAAGCTGGGGCCGTGCCGCGATGCGCAACCTGAAGGACTTCTCGCAGATCTTCTACCAGTTCGGCCTGGGTGCGGCCGCCATCAAGACGTTGCGCGGGGACTGAGGCAGGCGATGACGATCGATCAAGAGACGAACCTGGCGGCCGACCACCCCCAGGAGGACGACGGCCCGGGCATCAGCCTGGTCGACCTGCTGGTCTGGCTGGGCGAAGGCAAGCGGGTCATCGCCGCCTGCACCGGCGCGGCGATGGTGCTGGCGGTGGTCGTGACGCTGCTCAAGCCGGACATCTTCACCGCGCGCGCCACCTTGCTGGCGCCGGGCGGGCAGCAGCAGAGCTCGTCCGTCGCGGCCCTCGCGGCCCTGGGCTCGCTCGGCGGGCTGGCCGGCGGGATCGGCAGCAAGACGCCCGACGAGTTGTACGTCAGCCTGCTCAAGAGCGACAGCGTGCAGCGGGCTCTGAACCAGCAGTTCAAGCTGCAAGAGCGCTACGACGTCAAGACCTACGAGCAGCTGCGCAATGCCCTGCCCGACTACGTTCGGGTCGGCTCGGACAAGAAATCCGGCCTCATCACGGTCGAGGTCGACGACAAGGTGCCCCAGTTCGCCGCCGACCTGGCGAATGCGCACGCCACCGAAGTCACCAAGCTGCTCGGCCGGCTGGCGGTGTCCGAGGCCCAGCAGCGCCGCGTCTTCTTCGAGCAGCAGCTGAAGGACACCAAGGAGAACCTGATCCTGGCCGAGCAGGCGCTGCGCCAAGTGCAGGAAAAGTCCGGCATGGTGGTGCTCGACAAGCAGGCCGAAGCCATCATCACCGGCGTCGCCCAGCTGAAGGCACTGATCGCCGAGCGCGAAGTGCAACTCAAGGTACTGCGCACGGCTGCGACCTCCGAGAACCCGGATGTGCTGCGCTTGACGTCGGAACTGGCCGCATTGCGCAGCGCACTGGCACGGATGGAATCCGCGCCGGGCGGCAACGCCGCCAACACCACCCCCGGGAGCATCGACATTCCGGTCGGAAAGCTGCCGGGTACGGCAGTCGTCTATGTGCGGGCGCTGCGCGAGGTGAAGTTCCAGGAGTCGCTGCTCGAAAGCATGCTGCGCCAGTACGAAGTCGCCAAGCTGGACGAGGCGAAGGACGCACCTTCGCTGCAGAAGGTCGATATCGCGGTGCCACCGGACCGCAAGTCGAAGCCGGTGCGCACGATCATCGTCCTCGCATCCACCCTGCTGGCGCTGCTGGCTTCGTCACTCTTCGTGATCGCGCGCCGCTACATGGCGTTGCAGCAGCAACAGGGAGCTTCCGACCAGGCCCAGGCGCGCCAGGCGTTGCGCCATGCGTGGCGCTGGCGCCGCGCCTGATCAGGTGTCGAGCAACACGGTTCCTGCAGGCGTCTGAAAACAGGCCTGCAGCGATTCGCCATTGGCCAACGTGAACACGCCCTGGCGGACCAGCGCCGGCGCGCTCGGCGTCGCCAGCGCCTGCAGCCACACGCCCGCATCGGGCAGCCGGTCGCAGGGATGCTCCTCGCCCCATTCGATCAGCGCCGGCCAGGCGCCCCCAGCCAGGCGCCGCCCGTCGGCGCGCACGCAGATGCGCCAGCGCAGCAGGCCGGCGGCGGTCTGGCGTTCGACCTGCCGCACCTCGCCCGGGTCCATGCCGTCGGCCCGCCATCGGTGCGCGACGGCCTCGATGTCGTCGCAGCGCAGCGCCCAGTGGACGAGCCTCGGGCCGCGTTGCAGCTGCGCCTGCAGTGCCGGGTCGTCGAGGTCGAACCAGCGCCGGTGCGAAGGTGCCGGTGCGTCGGGGTCGGTCGCGATGATCTCCAGGTAGCTGCGCGGGAATGCCGGCGAGGCGATCGCGAGCAGCCGGTTGTGCGTGCCCATCATCGGGTGCTTGCCACCGGGCGCCGGCGTGACGCCCAGCGTGGCCTCGCACCACGCGACGCCCTCGTCGAGCGAGCGCGCCGCGACGACGAGGTGGTCCAGCGCCAGCATCGTGCTCAGAGCGACAGCTCGCCCCGGATGCAGCTGACGCTGTGCCCGCCGACCCAGACCTGGCCGTCGCGCTGGGCGATGTGGACCCGTCCGGCGCGGCCGAGACGCGTGCCCTGTGCGGCCACGTACTGCTGGGGCGCGAGACCGGCACCGATCAGCCATTGCGCCAGGCTTGCGTTCAGGCTGCCGGTGACGGGGTCTTCCGGGATGCCGATCGGCGCGGCGAAGGCGCGCACCTCGAACTGGCAGGCCCGCCCGGCCGCATGCGGCGCGATCACGCCGACCTTGGCCAGCGACTTCAGCGCCGCGTGGGTCGGCTCGATCGCGAGCACGGTCTCGGCCTGGTCCAGCAGCAGGCCGAGCCAGCGCGGGCCGTTGTCCAGCCACTGCGCCTCGCGCAGCTGCTCGCGCCGCACCCCGAGCGCGGCGAGCACCGGCTCCAGCAGCGCCGCATCGACCGGCTCGCGACGCAGCGCCGGCGCGGCAAAGGCCGTGCGTTCGCCATCGCGGCGGATCTCCACCAGGCCGACGCCGCACTGCTGCACGACCCGCCCCGGCGTCTTCGGCACGCCGCCCGCCTGCAGCCACGCATGGCAGCTGCCGAGCGTCGGGTGGCCGGCGAAGGGCAGCTCGCCGCCCGGCGTGAAGATGCGCACGCGGTAGTCGGCCGCCGCATCGGTGGGCGCGAGCAGGAAGGTGGTCTCCGACAGGTTGGTCCAGCGCGCGAAATCCTGCATGCGCGCGTCGTCCAGCCCGTCGGCGCCATGCACCACGGCCAGCGGGTTGCCCCGCAATGCCGTGTCGGTGAAGACATCGACCTGCGTGAATGAAAAAGCCATCACACCGCCTCCTTCAGCGCCTCGGCCAGCGCCTTCACGCCACGCTCGATCTGCTCCGGCGCAACCGTCACGAACGACAGCCGCAGCGTGTTCGGCAACGGGTGCTCGGCATAGAACGCCGAGCCCGGCACGAAGGCCACGCCCTTGGCGACCGCGCGCGGCAGCAGCGCGAGCGCATCGCTGCCGGCCGGCAGCTCGACCCAGAAGAACATGCCGCCGCTCGGCACGTTCCAGCGGCAGCCCGGCGGCATGTGCGCCTCCAGCGCGGCCCGCATCGCATCGCGCTGCGCCTTGTAGCGCGCGCGGATGGTCGGCACGTGGGTGTCGAGGAAGCCGTCGCGGATCACCTCGTGCACGATGCGCTGGTTGAAGCCCGGCGTGTGCAGGTCGGCCGCCTGCTTGGCCTGCAGCAGCTTGGGCACCAGCGGCGCCGGCGCGACCACGTAACCCAGGCGCAGGCCGGGCGCCAGCACCTTCGAGAATGAGCCGAGGTACACCGTGCCATCGGGCCAGCGCGCGGCCAGCGGCGGCGGCGGCGGGGCGTCGAACCACAGGTCGCCGTACGGGTTGTCCTCGACCAGCGGCAGGTTCAATGCCTGCGCGCGCTCGGCGATCGCGGCACGGCGGGCCTCGCCCATGCAGCGGCCGCTCGGGTTCTGGAAGTTGGGCAGCAGGTACAGGAAGCGCGCGCCCTCGGCACCGTGCAGCGCATCGGGCAGGGGGCCGTCGTCGTCGCAGTCGACCGCCGTGAAGACCGGCTCGTACGGCGCGAAGGCCTGCAACGCGCCCAGGTAGGTCGGCGACTCGACCGCGACCCGGCTGCCCGGGTCGATCAGCACCTTGCCGACCAGGTCGAGGCCCTGCTGCGAGCCGGTGGTGATCAGCACCTGCGACGCATCGACCGGCTGCCCGTGGCCGCGCAGCATCGTCGCGACCCAGTCGCGCAGCGCCGGCAGCCCTTCGCTCGACGCGTACTGCAGCGCCTCGCGCGGCGTGTCGCGCAGCACGCGCGCGGTGGCCTCGCGCATCGCCTCGACCGGGAAGCTGTCGGGCGACGGCAATCCGCCGGCCAGCGAGATGATGCCGGGCTGTTCGGTGACCTTCAGGATCTCCCGGATGATCGACGGGTTCATGCGGTGCGCGCGTTGCGCGAGCTGCCAGGGGGTGCGCGAGGTCATGCGGGATTCCTTGGGGACAGGGGAACGGACGGGGAGGACGGGAGCGAATGGGTCGGCATCTTCTTGCCGACGAACACGGTGGCGATGACGGCCAGCGAGAACAGCACGGTGGTGGCCGACAGCTGCTCGCCGAGCACCGGCACGGCGAACAGCAGCGACAGGAAGGGCTGCACCAGCTGGACCTGGCTGACGCGCAGCGTACCGCCGAGCGCGAGCCCGCGGTACCACGCGAAGAAGCCCAGCCACATCGAGAACAGCGTGACGTAGCCGAAGCCGAGCCAGGCACCGGCCCGCACCGGCTGGGCCGGCCACGTCCAGGCCATCAGCGGCAGCGTGAGCGGCAGGCTGATCGCCAGCACCCAGCAGATCACGTGCTCGGCCCGCCATTGCCGCGCCAGGTGGGCCCCGGCCACGTAGCCGACCGACGCGCTGGCGACCGCCAGCAGCAGCAGCCCGTCGGCCCATTGGACGCCGCCGCCGGAACGTGCCGCGAAGGCCAGCACCAGCGCGCAGCCGACGGCGGCACAGGCCCAGAAGCCGAACGACGGCCGCTGGCGGAAGAACAGCGCCGCGACGATGGCGGTGCCCAGCGGCAGCACGCCGGTGATCACTGCCGCGTGCATCGCATCGACTTGGCGCAGCGCAAGGCCGAGGAACAGCGGGAAGCCGATCACGGTGCCGGCGGCGCTGACCAGCAGCGCCGGCAACTGCGCCCCGGTGAGGCGCGGCGCACGCGTGAACCGCAGGTAGAAGAGGCTCAGCAGGCCGGCCAGCGCGGCGCGGCCGGCCACGACGAACCACGGCGACAGCTGCGGATCGCTGTCGGGGCCCACCGCCAGCCGGGTCATCGGCGTGGTCATCGCGAAGATCGCGACCCCCAGGAAGCCGATCCACAAACCCTTGCGCTCATCGTTCATGCGGCAGTCTAGACCGTACGACCAACACAGGGCCGGTACACTTGGACTGCCCTCTGTGCGCACTGTATTGGTCCTTTCGCCAGCACATGAACCCCTTGCCACCTTCCTCCCCACTGTCGCGCCATGCCGACGCGACGCTGACCGAGCAGCTGTCCGGCCGCTTCGCCGAGCGCATCCGCCAGCGCCTGCTCGCGCCCGGCACGCGGCTGCCCTCCGTGCGCGAGTGCGCGCGGCGCCACGGCGTCAGCGCCTACACGGTCGTGGCGGCCTACGACCAGCTGCTGGCGCAGGGCCTGGTCGAGGCGCGCAAGCAGCGCGGCTTCTTCGTGCGCGAGCCGAACCCGCGCGAGGCGGCCCGCGCATCGGCCACGCCGGCGACCCGCCCGGTGGCGCCGCTCAGCGCGATCGCGCTGGTGCGCAGCATGTTCCAGCCGCCCGGCGCCCGGCCGATGCCGGGCCTGGGCACGCTGCCCTCCGAGTGGCTGGACCTGGCCATGCTGAGCACCGCGCTGCTCCGCGTCAGCAGCGGCCCGCAGCTGGCGGCCCTGGCGCTGCAGTACGGCGAGCCGGCCGGCGACCTGCGGCTGCGCCGCGCGCTGGCGCAGCGGCTGGCCGACGTCGGCGTCAAGGCCGCGCCGGAACAGGTCGTCACCACCTTCGGCGCGACGCACGCGCTGGACATCGTCACGCGCAGCCTGACCCACGCCGGCGACACCGTGCTGGTCGACGAGCCCGGCTGGTCGGTCGAGTTCGCACGGCTGGCCGCGCTGGGCCTGCGCGTGCTGCCGGTGCCGCGCGGCGAGGACGGCCCGGACCTGGCCGTGATGCAGCGCCTGATCGAGGCCCAGAAGCCGCACGAGCGCCCGCGCCTGTACATCACCGTCTCGGTGCTGCACAACCCGACCGGCGCGACGCTGTCGCTCGGACATGCGCACCGGCTGCTGAAGCTGGCACAGTCGCACGGGCTGCTGATCGTCGAGGACGACACCTACGCCCACCTGGCAGCGCCCCACCTGCCGCGGCTGGCGGCGCTGGACGCGCTGGAGCGCACCATCTACATCTCCGGCTTCTCGAAGATCCTGGTGCCGAACTGGCGCGTCGGCTATCTGGCAGCACCACCGGCCCTGGTCGACCGCTTCATCGACACCAAGCTGCTCGGCAGCCTGACCACCACCAGCCTGACCGAGCAGGCGCTCGCGCACTGCCTGGAGCAGGGCCTGCTGCGCCGCCATGCCGAGCGGGTGATGGCGCGGCTGGACGCGGCGCGCGCCCGCTCGGTGCAACTGGCCGAGGCGGCCGGATGCCGCTTCGCGGCCCCGCCGCGCGGGCTGTTCGGCTGGGTCGACACCGGCGTCGACACCGAGCGCTTGTCGCAGGTGATGCTGGACGACGGCTGGCTGCTGGCCCCCGGCTCGATCTTCCATGCCACGCCGCGCCCCACCCATCTGATGCGCATCAACTTCGCGACCACGCAGGATGCGCAGTTCTGGCAGGCGCTGCAACAGGCCCGTGACCACGTGGTGTCCGCCCCACCCCGGAATCCGGGCTTTGCTTCGCCGCCCCAGTGACCTACAGTCACACTTCCTTGCGTTTCTGAGTCCATGTTCGAGCCCACCATTCCCTTCGGCGAGCCCGAGTTGATGCGCGTCAGCGCCTTCCAGCGCTACCTGCACGAGCCGGGCGGCCCGCGCGCCCTCGGCGAGGTGCCCGACAGCAGCATGCGCGGCGCGACGCTCAGCCCGTCGCTGCTGGCCGACCTGAGCCGCTTCGAGCGGGCCGGCCACGCGTCCGAGGTGCTGGAGGTGCTGGCCGCCTGCGTGCGCCATTCGCAGCAGGTGGTGATCCACCTGCAGATGGGCGACGCCGTGGTGCCGCTGACGGTGTTCGCGCTCGAGCGCCTGGTGCACTGCCCGATCAACCTCGATGCGCTGCTGCGCGAGCGCCCGACCGAACTGCGCGTGCTGCACGTCGAGCCGGCCGTGCTGCGGCCGCCGGGCGACGAGGAGCTGTCGCTGGTCGGCGACGAGCACCATTACCACTCGCTCGGCCCGGTGTTGTGGGAGCTGGCGCTGCGCGGTTCGCGCGCTTCGCTGCTGCCGGAGATCGCCGGCCCGGTGGCCTACCGCGCCGCACCGGGCTTCACGCTCGGCGGCTTGCGCGCCGGCGGCGTGTTGCGCACCGCGGTGCACCGGTTGCAGGGCGACCGCTATTCGCTGCGCGAGATGGCCGAGTGGCCCGGCTTCGACGCGTCGCGCGCGGCGCGGCTGCTGAATGCGTTGTACCTGCAGTCGGGGCTGATCATCAGCCGCACGCACCGAGCGGCGATCGGCGAATCGTGGTTCGGCGCGCTCGGGCGCTGATCCGGGCGAGGGGCCGTCAGTCCGCCGGCTGTGGCGCGCCGATCGCGGCGACCGCCTGCGCCAGCCGCTCGGCCGGCGTGCCGCGCAAGCGCGTGAACGGGATGCCGCGCTCGGTGAGGCGCGCTTCGTACCAGGCGTGCTGCCACTGCCGGAACGCCTCGTCGCGGCGGGTGCCGTCCTGCACCAACGGGAAATCGGGCTCGCACAGCAGCCAGCGGTCGTAGGCGCGCCGCGACAAGGCCTGCAGCGCCGGCACCGCCGCGCCGAACATCGCCTCGCTGTAGCCGTGCGTCACCAGCGGCGTCGTGTCGCAGGGCAGCACCTGGTGCGCGCGCGGCAGCAGTTCGTCCTCGCGCGCCGCCTGGGTCTGCGCGATGCGCAGCAGGTCGGGTTCACCGAGCTGCCCGGACTGCGCCTCCCACAGCTCGCGCCCGAACTCCGCCGCCCAGACGCTGCCGTAGTGCGCTGCCAGTTCGCGCGCCAGGCTTGTCTTGCCGGTTGACTCGCCACCGACCAGCGCGACGCGCAACACGAAGCCGGCATAGACCTGTGGATCGAGGAAGCGCCGGTGGCGGTGCGGCTCGGCGCGGATGCGGGTCGCGCTGATCGGCACCGCCAGGCGCTGCGGGTCGAACGGCCGCGCGGCGACGTCGCGGCCCAGCAGCGCCGACAGCGTCGCGGCGGTCGGGTGCACGTAGTCCTCGCTCGCGAAGATCGCGTCCACCGGCGCGCGCAGCACGTCGCGCAGCAGCAGGCCGAGGAAGCGCTGCTGCTCGGCTTCCGGCGCGGCGTTGGGCGGCAGGCGCAGCGCGCTGCCGCGCGCCTGCAGCCAGTGGTCGTCGATCACCTGCACCTCGGCCGACGGGCAGCAGCGCCGCAGCCATGCGCTGCGCCGCACGACGCCGCAACCCGCGAACTCCGGATTCGTGTACGACAGCACCAACAGTCGGCCGCAGTGCGCCAGCGCATGCTGCAGCAAGGCCTCGTGACCGAGGTGCAGCGGCGCGAACTTGCCGACCACCAGCCCGTTCACTGGAGTACCTTCGTGCTGCGCACTGCGGTATTCGCCCTTGGGGCGGCCCGGCGGGCTCATGCCGCCACCGCGCGCCAGTCGCGCCACCAGCGCCAGCCGCCGTACCAGGCGTTGAGCCAATAGATGGCATACAGCATGGCCGTCAGCGTCAGCCCGCGCGAGGCATACAGCGGCACCGACAGCGTGTTGACCAGCAGCCAGGCCGGCCAGGTCTCCAGGCGCCGGCGCATCAACAGCAGTTGCGCGACGACGCTGAACGCCAGCACGGCCGAGTCGACGTAGGGCGCATAGGCATCGGTCCAGTGGTGCAGCAGGCTGCCGTACGCGGCCGTCACCGCCAGCGCCGCCAGCAAGCAGCCCCCGATCAGCCGCGCCGAGCTGCGCCGCACCGGCGGTGCGACGGCGGCCCTGCCGCCATGCCAGTGCCACCAGCCCAGCAGGCTGGTCGCGACGAAGAAGCCCTGCAGCGTCACGTCGGCATACAGCTGGCTCTGGAAGAACAGCACGCCGAACAGCAGGCTGCCGGCGATGCCGGTCCACCAGGTGTGCACGCTGTTGCGCGCCGCGAGGCCGATGGACAGCGTGGTCACCGCGTTCGCGGCCAGCTCCAGCGGGGGCGGCCACGCCATCAGCGGGCGCCGAGTTCTTCCCAGCGCGTCAGCGCGCCCAGCAGCTCGTCGTCGAGCGCGGCATAGCGCGCCTGCGCGGCGGCCAGCTTCGCGGCATCGCCGGTGTAGATCCCGGTACCGGCGAGCAGCTCGGACAAGGCCTTCTGCTCGGCCTCCAGCGCCTCGATGCGGGCCGGCAGGCCGTCCAGTTCGCGCTGTTCCTTGTAGCTGAGCTTGGCCTTCTTCGCGACCGGCGCGGCCGGTGCGGCCGCCGCTGCCGCGGGCGGCGTCGGCGCCGGGGCGGCCTTCGCGGCCTTGTCGCGCAGCGCCCGTGCGCGGTCGCGCTGCAGCTTCCAGTCCTCGTAGCCGCCTTCGTACTCGCGCCAGAAGCCCGGACTCTCGTCGCCCTCCCACGCGATCGTGCTGGTCACCACGTTGTCGAGGAAGCGCCGGTCGTGGCTCACCAGGAACACCGTGCCCGGGTAGCCCTGCAGCAGTTCCTCGAGCAGCTCGAGCGTGTCGATGTCGAGGTCGTTGGTGGGTTCGTCGAGCACCAGCACGTTGGCCGGCAGCGCGAACAGGCGCGCCAGCAGCACGCGGTTGCGCTCGCCGCCGCTCAGCGTGCGCACCGGCGAGTTGGCGCGCTCGGGCGAGAACAGGAAGTCGTTCAGGTAGCTCATCACGTGCTTGCGCTGGCCGTTGAACTCGACCCATTCGCTGCCCGGGCTGATGGTGTCGGCAAGCGTCGCATCGAGCTTCAGCGTGCTGCGCATCTGGTCGAAGTAGGCGACCTCCAGCTTGCTGCCCTGGCGCACATGGCCGGAGTCGGCTTTCAGTTCGCCGAGGATGAGTTTCAGCAGCGTCGTCTTGCCGGCACCGTTCGGTCCGATCAGGCCGACCTTGTCGCCGCGCAGGATGGTGGCGGTGAAGTCCTTCACGATCACCTTCGCGCCGAAGCGCAGGTTCACGTCGCGCAGCTCGGCCACGATCTTGCCGCTGGGTGCGCCGGAGTCCACCTCCAGGCGCACCTGGCCCAGCGAGTCGCGCCGCTTCCGGCGCTGGTCGCGCAGGACTTCCAGCCGCTGGATGCGCGCCACGCTGCGCGTGCGGCGTGCTTCGACGCCCTTGCGGATCCACACCTCTTCCTGGGCCAGCAGCTTGTCGGCGCGCGCGTTGGCGAGCGCGTCGGACGCGAGCTGCTCTTCCTTCATGCGTTCGTAGGCGCTGAAGTTGCCGGGGTAGCTGCGGATGATGCCGCGGTCGAGCTCGAGGATGCGCGTGGCCACGCCGTCGAGGAAGGCGCGGTCGTGGGTGATCAGCATCACGCTGCCCTTGAAGCCGCGCAGCAGCTCTTCGAGCCAGGCGATCGAGTCGAGATCGAGGTGGTTGGTCGGCTCGTCGAGCAGCAGCACGTCGGGCACGGCGACCAGGGCCTGCGCCAGCGCGACGCGCTTCTTCATGCCGCCCGAGAGCTGGCCGATCTCGCGCGTGCCGTCGAGGTGAAGCTGCGCGAGCGTGGTGTCCACGCGCTGCTCCCAGTTCCAGGCGTCGAGCGCCTCGATGCGCGTCTGCAACGCGTCGAGGTCGACGCCTTCGGCATGCTCCTCGTAGGCCTGGCGAACGGCGCGGGCTTCGGCCACGCCTTCGCTGACCGCTTCGAACACCGTGTGGCCGGGCTCGAACGCCGGCTCCTGCGGCACATAGCAGATGCGCACGCCTTGCGTCATCTGCAGCAGGCCGTCGTCGAGCTTTTCCAGCCCGGCGATGATCTTCAGCATCGAGGACTTGCCGGCGCCGTTGCGGCCGATCAGCCCCAGGCGCTCACCGGTTTCCAGCGAGAAGGCCGCGTTGTCGAGCAGGGCCACGTGGCCGTAGGCCAGGTGGGCATTGGAAAGCGAGAGGACGGCCATGGCGAACCCGGCGATGAAGCCAGCGAAGGAAACCGCGGATTATCCCAGGGCGGCCTCCAGCGCGTCGATGAACATCTCCGCCACGTCGAAGCCGGCTTGCTGCGTGATCTCCTGGAAGCAGGTCGGGCTGGTCACGTTGATCTCGGTCAGGCTGTCGCCGATGATGTCCAGCCCCACCAGCAGCAGCCCGCGCGCGGCCAGCACCGGGCCCAGCGCCTCGGCGATCTCGCGGTCGCGGGCCGACAGCGGCTGCGCCACGCCCTTGCCGCCGGCCGCCAGGTTGCCGCGGATCTCGCTGCCCTGCGGGATGCGCGCCAGCGAGAACGGCACCGGCACGCCGCCGATCACCAGCACCCGCTTGTCGCCCTTGACGATCTCGGGCAGGTAGCGCTGCACCATCACCGTCTGCGTGCCGCCCTTGTTCAGCGTCTCGGTGATGCTGCCCAGGTTCAGCCCATCGGGGCCGACGCGGAAGATGCCCATGCCGCCCATGCCGTCGAGCGGCTTCAGGATGATGTCCTGGTGCTCCGCATGGAAGCGCTTGATCTCGGCCTCGTCGCGCGTCACCAGCGTCGGGCCGATGAAGTCGGGGAACTCGAGGATCGCGAGCTTTTCAGGGTGGTCGCGCAGCGAGGCCGGCTTGTTGAACACGCGAGCGCCTTCGCGCTCGGCCTGCTGCAGCAGGTGGGTGGCGTAGAAGTACTCGCTGTCGAACGGCGGGTCCTTGCGCATCAGCACCGCGGTGGTGTCGGCCAGCGCCAGCGTGCGCGCGGGCTGTTCGTCGAACCAGGCGTGCGGGTCGCCCGTGAGGGTGAACGACCGCACCTTGGCCTGCACGCGGCCGCCGCGCTGCCACACCAGGTCGCGCGGCTCGCAGGCGGCCAGCGCGTGGCCGCGCCTCGCGGCTTCGCGCATCATCGCGAAGGTCGAATCCTTGTAGGTCTTGAAGGCTTCCAGCGGGTCGGCAACGAACAGCAGCGTCATGGCGAGGCTCTTTCGGTCAGGCAGCGATTCGGGGTCGCCACTGTTGCACAAAAAGCGCGAGCGCGCCGGCCACCACGCCCCAGAAGGCCGAGCCGATGCCCCACAGGCTCAGGCCGCTCAGCGTGACCAGGAAGGTGATCAGCGCGGCCTCGCGGTGCGCGTCCTCCTTCAGCGCCGATGCGAGCCCGCTGCCGATGCTGCCCAGCAGCGCGAGGCCGGCGATCGCCACCACCAGCTCGCGCGGGAAGGCGGTCAGCACGCCGGTGACGGCGGCGCCGAACAGGCCGATCACGACGTAGATCAGCCCGCAGGCGACGGCGGCCATGTAGCGGCGGTCCTTGTCTTCATGCGCCTCGCGGCCCATGACGATGGCGGCGGTGATGGCCGACAGGTTCAGCGCGAACGCGCCGAAGGGCGCGAGCAGCAGCGTCGCGACGCCGGTGATCGTGATCAGCGTCGACACCGGCATGTCGTAGCCGGCCGCGCGGATGGCGGCGACGCCGGGCAGGTTCTGCGAGGCCATCGTGACGACGAACAGCGGCAGCGCCAGGCTGACGATGGCCGGCAGCGTGAACACCGGCGCGGTGAAGACCGGCAGCGTCAGGCCGAGCGACACCGCGCCCAGGTGCAGCTGGCCCTGCAGCGCCGCGCAGGCGGTGCCGGCGGCCAGCACGCCGGGCACCGCGTAGCGCGGCCACAGCCGGCGCCCGACCAGGTAGGCGGCGAGCATCAGCAGCACCAGCGCGAACGACGACTTCAGCGCGATGAAGGCATCGAGCCCGAAGCGCGCCAGCACGCCGGCCAGCAAGGCGCTCGCGAGCGGCATCGGGATGCGGCCCATCAGCCGCTCGAACCAGCCGGTGACGCCGAACAGTGCGATCAGCGCGGCACTGACGAGGAAGGCACCGACGGCCTCGGGCAGGTGGAAGCCGCCGCTCGCGGCGGCGGTGGCCAGCACCGCGGCGCCCGGCGTGGACCACGCGATCATCACCGGCTGGCGCAGCCACAGCGACGGCACGATGGAGCACAGCCCCATGCCGAGGCCGAGCGCCCACATCCACGAGCTGATCTCGGCCGGCCCGGCGCCCAGCGCCTGCGCGGCCGAGAAGACGATGGCCACCGAGCTGGTGAAGCCGACGAGGACGGCGACGAAGCCGGCCACGAAGGCGGACAGCGACATGTCGGACGGGCGGATCTTCATTCGTGACGGATGATCCCGGCTTGGCATCCGGGCTGCTAGATTTCGACTTTCGAGCCCAACTCCACGACGCGGTTGGTGGGCAGGCTCAGGAAGTCCGCCGCCGCCGCCGCGTTCCGGTGCATCCCTGCGAACAGCTTCTCGCGCCAGCTCGCCATGCCGCTGCCGAAGGTCGGGATCACGATGTCGCGCGACAGGAAGTACGAGGTCTCCATGTCGTCCATCTGGCAGCCGCGCGTGCGCAGGAAGGCCAGCGCCTCGGGCACGTCCGGCTCGTTCTTGAAGCCGAAGTGCACCGTCACCTGCCAGCAGTCGCGCCCCAGCGATTCCATCTCGCAGCGCTTGTCGAAGCCGATCCACGGCACCTCGTGCTGCTTGACGGTGACGAACAGGTTGGTCTCGTGCAGCACCTTGTTGTGCTTGAGGTTGTGCAGCAGCGCGTTCGGCGTCAGGCCCTGCTCGCTGACCAGGAACACCGCCGTGCCGCCCACGCGCGTCGGCGGGCTCACGAACACCGCGTCGAGGAAGCTCTTCAGGTCGATCGCGTCCTCGCGCAGGCGCTCGGCCATCAGCCGGCGGCCCTGCTTCCAGGTCATCATGATCATGAACATCACGCCGCCGATCACCACCGGGAACCAGCCGCCGTCGAACACCTTGATCACGTTGGCGCTGAAGTAGGTGAAATCGACCAGGAAGAAGAAGCCGGTCGCCGCCGCACTGAGCGACCACGGGTAGCGCCAGCCGTAGCGGATCACGAAGAAGGTCATCGTGGTCGTGATCAGCATGTCGATCGTCACCGCGATGCCGTAGGCCGCGGCCAGCTTGCTGCTGGAGCCGAAGGTCACGACCGCCATCACGATGCAGGCGTACAGCCCCCAGTTGACGAACGGCAGGTAGACCTGCCCCGTCTCGCGCACCGAGGTGTGCAGGATGCGCAGCCGCGGCAGGTAGCCCAGCTGCATCGCCTGCTTGGTGACCGAGAACGCCGCCGTGATCAGCGCCTGCGACGCGATCACCGCGGCCAGCGTCGCCAGCCCGATCAGCGGGTACAGCGCCCACTGCGGGGCCATCTCGTAGAACGGGTTCTTCACGTTCTCCGGATGCGCCAGCAGCATCGCGCCCTGGCCGAAGTAGTTCAGCACGAGCGCCGGCATCGCGAGGCTGAACCACGCGAGGCGGATCGGCCGCTTGCCGAAGTGACCCATGTCGGCGTACAGCGCTTCGGCACCGGTCACGCACAGCACGATCGAGCCGAGCGCGATGAAGGCGATGCCCGGGTGGCCCAGCAGGAAGGCCAGCGCATATTGGGGGCCCAGCGCCGCCAGCACCGCCGGGTTGGTCGCGATCTGCGCCAGGCCCAGCACCGCCAGCACCGCGAACCACAGCACCATCACCGGCCCGAACAGCTTGCCCACCGTGGCCGTGCCGTGCCGCTGCACCAGGAACAGCAGCGTCAGCACCACCAGCGACAGCGGCACGATGTAGTGGTGCAGGCCCGGCGCGGCCACCTCCAGGCCCTCGATCGCGCCCAGCACCGTGATGGCCGGCGTGATCACGCCGTCGCCGAAGAAGATCGCGGTGCCGAAGATGCCGACCATCAGCAGCCGTTTGCGCAACACAGGCCTGTCCTTGACTGCTTGAGAAGCGAGCGCCAACATAGCGATCAACCCGCCTTCACCGTTGTTGTCGGCACGCAGGATCAGCACGACGTACTTGATGGACACCACGACGGTCAGCGTCCAGAACACCAGCGACAGCACGCCGTAGATGTTCTGCGGCGTCAGCGGCACGTGGCCGTGGGCAAAAACTTCCTTGAGGGCGTAGAGGGGGCTGGTGCCGATGTCGCCGTAGACGACGCCGATGGCCCCCAGCGTGAGGGCCGCCAGGCTGGAGCTGGGACGATGCTGATTCACGTTCCACCGCGCCCGCCAAGGGGGCACGGCTCAATCAAAGGACGCTCATTGTGCGCCCGGGGATACGAGCGGAAACATGCCGTCGCGCCGCACCCCCGGCCCACAGGGGTTGATGTTGCAGTGCAGCAACGAGAGGAGTAAAAGGCGGGCTTACTCGTAGACCTCGGCGTCCGGGTCGGTCGCTTCGAGCTCGTAGCTGGCGGCCAGCATCGCCAGGCGGGCGATCACGCCATACATGTAGAAGCGGTTCGGCGCGCTGGCGCCCGGCTTGACGCCCGGCTTCGGCAGCTGGTTGGATTCGGCGAAGGCCAGCGGCACGAAGCTCGCCCCCGGAGAGTTCAGGTTTTCGTCGATGCCGCGTTCGGCGTTGACGCGGTAGAAGCCGCCGACCACGTAGCGGTCGATCATGTAGACCACCGGCTCGGCGACGGCGTCGTTGACGCGTTCGTAGGTGGGCACGCCTTCCTGCAGGATGACCTCGCTGACCTCCTGGCCGTCCTTGATCACGCTCATCTTGTTGCGCGACTTGCGGTTCAGGTCGACCAGGTCCTTCGGGTCGCGCACCGTCATGATGCCCATGCCGTAGGTGCCGGCGTCGGCCTTCACGATGATGAACGGTTTTTCCTGGATGCCGTATTCCTTGTACTTGCGGCGGATCTTGCCGAGCAGCGCCTCGGCGTTGCTGGCCAGGCATTCGGCGCCGGTGCCGTCGGTGAAGTTGACCTCGCCGCAGCGCGCGAACATCGGGTTGATCAGCCACGGGTCCATGCCCAGCAGCTTGGCGAACTTCTTGGCCACTTCCTCGTAGGCCTGGAAGTGGTTGGTCTTGCGCCGCACCGCCCAGCCGGCGTGCAGCGGCGGCAGCAGGTACTGCTCGTGCAGGTTCTCGAGCACCTTCGGGATGCCGGCCGACAGGTCGTTGTTCAGCAGGATCGTGCAAGGATCGAAGTCCTTCAGGCCCAGGCGGCCGCGCGTGCGCAGCAGCGGCTCGACCGTCAGCGAGCTGCCGTCGGGCAGGTCGATCTGGGTCGGGGCCTTGATGCTGTCGTCCAGCGTGCCCAGGCGCACGTTCAACCCGGCCTGGTGGAAGATCTGCGTCAGCCGCGCGACGTTGGTCAGGTAGAAGGTGTTGCGGGTGTGCTTCTCGGGGATCAGCAGCAGGTTCTTGGCTTCCGGGCAGATCTTCTCGATCGCCGCCATGGCCGCCTGCACTGCCAGCGGCAGCATCTCGGGGGTCAGGTTGTTGAAGCCGCCGGGGAACAGGTTGGTGTCGACCGGCGCCAGCTTGAAGCCGGCGTTGCGCACGTCCACCGAGGTGTAGAACGGCGGCGTGTGCTCCATCCATTCGAGGCGGAACCAGCGTTCGATGGCCGGCAGCGATTCGAGGATGCGCTGCTCCAGTTCGTTGATCGGGCCGGTGAGAGCGGTGATGAGGTGGGGAACCATAGAAGCCCGGAATGAACGCCTGAGGCAGGGATTCTAGGCATCTGGGGTCGGGCGCGTCGATGGCAAGGGACGAGGCCCCGGGCGGGGTGAGGCTTGCGTCACGGCGTGGGGGCGTTGTTTTTCTCGCTGCGCGAGGGCTTGCGCAGGTTCACTGCGTGAGGCTGTTGCCGGGTCTCGCCCCGGCGGGCGAGTCACTTTGGCTTCGCCGAAGCTTCGCTTTCATTTGCGGCCCAAATGAAAGTAACCAAAGCAAAGGGCCTCAACCCGAACACCATGCAGTTCGTTCTGCACGCTTCGGCCACAAGCGGCCTTTACACGGCCGTTCTGGCTCTGACCCTCATCTCGATTGTTGGATCTTCTTCTCCATCCGCCTCGCTTCGCATCGTCGGGAGCCCGCYGCTACGCGGCAAAGTGATSGACGAACCCCGGATTGGCATCCGGGCTACGAACACTGGGTAGCCCGGATGCCAATCCGGGAATCGTTCCTCACTTCGTTGAGACGAGGCGCAGCGAGTCGGGTGGAGAAGAAGATCCAACAATCGAGATGCGGGTCAGATCTCRAGCGGCCGTGTAAAGGCCGCCTGTGGCCGAAGCGTGCAGAACGAACTGCATGGTGTTCGGGTTCAAGCGCCTTCTTTGGTTACTTTCTTTGGCAAGACAAAGAAAGTGACTCGCCCGCCGGGGCGAGACCCGGCACGCCACGCAGTGAGCAAAAGCCCTCGCGCAGCGAGAATGAAAAAGGCCGCCTCGCGGCGGCCTCCCGATGGCATCGCGCCAGCTATTTACTGGTGATAAGCCGTCTCGCCATGGGCCGAGATGTCCAGCCCCTCGCGTTCCTCTTCCTCGGTGACGCGCAGGCCGATCACCAAGTCGACGATCTTGAAGGCGACCAGCGACACCACGCCCGACCAGACGATGGTCACGACCACGGCCTTCAGCTGGATCCAGACCTGGGCGCCGATCGGGTTGGAGATCACGGAGGCCGTGACCCAGTCGCCGACCAGGCCGGGGCCGCCGAGCGATTGCGTGTTGAACACGCCGGTCAGCAGCGCGCCGACGATGCCGCCGACGCCGTGCACGCCGAACACGTCCAGCGAGTCGTCCGCGCCGAGCAGCTTCTTCAGGCCGTTGACACCCCACAGGCAGGCGAAGCCGGCGATGAAGCCGATCACGATCGCGCCCATCAGGCCGACGTTGCCGGCCGCCGGGGTGATCGCCACCAGGCCCGCCACCGCACCCGACGCCGCACCCAGCATCGAGGCCTTGCCGCGCATCAGCGCTTCACCGATGCACCAGGCCAGCACCGCGGCCGAGGTGGCCGTGAAGGTGTTCATGAAGGCGAGCACGGCGCTGTTGCCGGCTTCCAGCGCGGAGCCGGCGTTGAAGCCGAACCAGCCCACCCACAGCAGCGCGGCACCGACCATCGTCAGCGTCAGCGAGTGCGGCGTGAACGACTCCTTGCCGTAGCCGATGCGCTTGCCGATCATGTAGGCACCGACCAGGCCGGCCACCGCGGCGTTGATGTGCACCACGGTACCGCCCGCGAAGTCGAGCGCGCCCCATTGCCACAGCATGCCCGCCTTGGCGTTCATCTCGTCGACGACGCCGGCAGCGCTGTATGCATCCGGGCCCATCCAGAACCAGACCATGTGCGCGATCGGCGCGTAGCTGAAGGTGAACCACAGCGTCATGAACAGCAGCACGGCCGAGAACTTGATGCGCTCGGCGAAGGCGCCGACGATCAGGCAGCAGGTGATGCCGGCGAAGGTGGCCTGGAAGGCGGCGAACAGCAGCTCGGGGATGTAGACCCCCTTGCTGAAGGTGGCGCCCATCGCGAACGTGCCGGTGGCCGCGTCGAAGATGCCCTTCATGAACAGCCGGTCGAGGCCGCCGACGAACTTGTTGCCTTCGGTGAACGCGAGGCTGTAGCCGTAGATGGTCCACAGCACGACGATCAGCGAGAACGTGACCATCACCTGCATCAGCACCGACAGCATGTTCTTGCTGCGCACCAGGCCGCCGTAGAACAGCGCCAGGCCCGGCACCGTCATCATGATGACGAGCAGGGTCGCGACGATCATCCAGGCGACGTCGCCCTTGTTGGCCACCGGCGCGGCCGGGGCCGATGCGGCGGTGGCCGCCGAGGCTGCGGC